>JADGQD010000064.1 GCA_017882065.1 Anaerolineales bacterium
ACAACCCTACTACACCCAGATCGGCGCCGGGACGATGAACCCGGCCACCTTCCTGCGAGTGCTCGGCCCCGAGCCGTGGAACGTCGGCTACGTGGAACCGTCCATCCGCCCCGATGATGGGCGCTACGGCGAGAACCCCAACCGCTTCCAGCAGCACACCCAGTTCCAGGTCATCCTGAAACCCGACCCCGGCAACCCGGTCGAACTCTACCTCCAGTCGCTGGAGGCCATCGGCATCAACCCGCGCCAGCACGACATTCGTCTCGTGGAAGATAACTGGGAACAGCCCGCCATCTCGGCTTGGGGCCTGGGCTGGGAGATCTGGCTGGACGGTCAGGAGATCACCCAGTTCACCTATTTCCAGCAGGTCGGCGGTCAAAGCCTTGACCCGGTGGCGGTTGAGATCACTTACGGCCTCGAGCGCATCCTCATCGCTCTCAACAACGCCGCCGCCATCTGGGACGAACCCTGGGGCACGGGCGTCACCTATGGTGAAGTCCGCCGCCACGACGAGTTCGAGCAGAGTAAATACTATTTTGAAACTGCCGACGTGACCCGCCTGCGCCAGATGTACGATCTCTACAAGGCCGAGGCTGAAGCCTGCCTGGCCCAGGGGCTGGTCGTCCCGGCCCACGACTACGTGCTGAAATGCTCGCACACCTTCAACGTGCTGGATACGCGCGGCGCCATCGGCGTGACCGAGCGCCAAGCCTTCTTTGGCCAGATGCGCGACCTGGCCCGGCGCGTGGCCGAGACCTGGCTGGAACAGCGCAAGGAGCAGGAATATCCTTTGTTGAAAGGTGATCAGGAATCTGGAAATCAGGTAATCAGGCAGAAACCTGATTACCCAATCCCTAATCACCCGGGTGACTTTCTCCTGGAAATCGGCGTCGAAGAACTCCCTGCCTCGGACCTGGATTCAGCTATTGAGCAACTGAAAGTCAATGTTCCCAAGTTATTGGACGATCTGCACCTCGAGCATGGGGCCGTCAGCGTCTCAGGGACCCCGCGTCGGCTGGCCGTTATGGTGGATTCACTCGCCACGCGTCAGCCCGACCGCGCGGACTTAGTCAAGGGTCCGCCCGCTGAACGCGCCTTTGATAAAGACGGCAAACCAACTCCCGCCTCAATTGGTTTCGCCAGGAAGAACGGTCTCGAACCTTCTGCCCTCGAAGTCCGCGAGATGGACGGGGGCAAGTATGTCGTCGCGGTGGTCAAACAGGTCGGACGTCCAACTCCCGAAGTGCTGACCGGGTCCCTGTCAGGGCTGGTGGCGGGCATCAAGTTCGACAAGTCCATGCGTTGGAACGCGAGCGGCGTCGCTTTCTCGCGTCCGCTCCGCTGGCTGGTGGCGCTGTTAGGGGCGTCTGTTATCCCATTTGAATATGCCGGTCTGACAGCCGGTCGCACCACGCGTGGCCTGCGCCCGTATAATTCGCCGGAGATCGAAATCCCGGGTGCGGAAAAGTATTTTGAAATCATCAGGAAGAAGGGCATTGTGCTGGACGTGGAGGAGCGCAAGGCGCTCATCGAGGCCGGGGTCAGGGAACTGGCCGCCTCGGTCAAGGGCGAGGCCATCATGCCGCCCGAACTGCTGGCTGAGGTAGCCAACCTGGTCGAGAAGCCCATGCCGTTGTTGGGTGGTTTTGAAAAAGAATTTCTGGCTCTCCCCGAAGATGTGCTCATCTCGGTGATGAAGAAGCACCAGCGCTATTTCCCCATCCGACGCGCGGGGGCGACTCATGAGTCACCCCTGCTCCCGAATTTTATCGTTGTCCGCAACGGCGACGAGCAGGGTCTCGACCTGGTGCGCCAGGGCAACGAGCACGTCGTCCGCGCCCGCTTTACGGACGCGAATTTCTTCGTGCGCGAAGACTTGAAACACAAACTGGAAGACTTCCGCCCGCGTCTGGGTACGCTGATGTTCCAGAAGAAACTCGGCTCGATGCTTGATAAAAACAAGCGCGTCGAAAAACTGACCGAGGTGCTTGTCCCGATGCTCGGCTTGGAAGCGGACGAGGCTGTCTTTGCACGCCGCGCTGCCCACTTGCTGAAGGCCGACCTGGTCAGCAAGATGGTAATCGAGATGACCTCGCTGCAAGGGGTCATGGGACGCGAGTATGCCCGGCGGGACGGCGAAGCCCCGGCGGTAGCCGAGGCCATCGGCGAGCAGTACCAGCCTGTCCCGCAGACCAGGCCCGGTTTGGCGGTGACACTGGCCGACCGGTTGGATTCGCTCGCCGGTCTGTTCGCGGCAGGGCTGGCCCCGTCTGGCACGAAAGACCCGTTCGGCCTGCGGCGCGCCGCCATCGGCGTGGTCCAGCCGCTCATTGAGCACGAGATCAACTTTGACCTGCGCAGCGCGTTGAAGTCCGCTGCCGCGCTGGAACCGGTTCCGGTCACGGACGAGGTCCAGGCGCAGGTGCTGGAGTTCATCACCGGGCGATTGCATGTTGTGTTGATGGACATGGGCTACAGGTATGATGTAGTGGACGCCGTCCTGGCGGTGCAGTCGGATAACCCGGCGGGCGCGGCGCGGGCCGTCAAGCAGTTGACTGCCTGGGTTGCCCGCCCGGACTGGAGCACACTCCTGCCGGGATATGCACGCTGCGTGCGCATTACGCGCGACCAGAAGGAAAAGTTCACCGTCAAACCGAAATGCTTCGTCGAGGCAGCGGAGAAGAAACTTTTCGCGGCGTTGGAGGAAGCCGAAAAACGGAAGCGGGCTCCCGGATCCGCGGACGATTTCCTGAACGCCTTCGTCCCCATGATCCCGGCAATCAACGAGTTCTTCGATAAAGTCCTGGTAATGGCAGAGGCCAAGTCCGTGAAGGAAAACCGTCTCGGGCTGCTGCAAAGGATTGCATCCCTGGCAGATGGAATTGCAGATTTGAGCAAGCTGGAAGGTTTTTAGGATGTCAATTCAAGCGGCAGGATCGCGTCCATTGGAAGGGGCGAAATGACGCTCGAAGAAATGAAAGTCCAGGTGGATGCGATCATGCGGCGGTATCCGACCTCTACCCCTTAGATTGGAACTGAATAAGCAGCCTCCTGTGCGCAGTACAATGAAGTCATCCAATCTGCGGGGGAAGCACAAATGATTTATTGGGATAAGATAGAGAACCGAAGACGGAGGAGAGTGGGACCTCCGTCCTCGGTTCTTTTAAAGTGTTTTTCTACTCGTCATCAGTGCTTTGTTTGAAAGCTGTCTATATATACTTTTATTGACGGCACAGAGGTCAGTTTATCAAAGAAGAAATTATTTACCACGTTAATGACCCGGTCTCGGGCAGCTTCGGCATCCGGGCTCAATTGCTGGTTGGTCTTCTGATGGGAAAGATCATCGCGCAGCTTCAACAGCAGGCGGACAATTTCAGTTTCCTGGTCGCCTTCCAGGGCACTGACCACTGAAATTATCAACTGGTCAGTTTGGGCCAGCACTTGCTCCACCGTAATGGGTGTGGATGGGTCGCAGCAGTCCTCAATGGTGCGGATGAGCGACCAGACCTGATAGAGCATGGAAGCCGGTTCGTCGAACAAATCGCGAATAAAAGCCGCTTCCTCATAACGCCCGACCAGGCGAAAAACGTTATACATCCGTTTGGCAGCTTTACCATAGTTAAGATCTTTGGTCAGGTACTTGTTGACCTCTTTCTCCAGTTGAGTTACATAGTCATCCAGCGCGTTGGCAGAGACATGCTGGGCGATCTTGGAGAAGATGGGGATGGACTCGGCATCCAGGTAAACTTCCTGGAAGTAGGGATCGAGGTAGCCGTCCAGCGGGATGATGGAACCATCCAGCGTTTCCCAGGTCACATCCAGCATATTGCTGGCATTGGCCAGGCGGCTGCGTACCGGATCGGCAATGACCCAATCCAATTTGCACCAGCCAGGCTCAGCCGCCACATCCTCCCAGCGGATGACGACTGCTGTACCATCCGGCTTGAAAGCGTCAAATTGACCGGCGCGCACCTCTCCTGCGTTCCATGAAATGGGTGCACCGGATTTGTTCGTCCCCTCACCCTTGACCGTTTCAAACGGGTACGAGCCAAATTTGACCTCGATCAGTTGGAAGGTCGACCCTTTCATCGTTTGGATGGCTTTCTCGCGCATTACATCTGATAGGATACGGCAGGCTTCTTCGCGGCTGGCGGCCTTGATGTTGACTCGTTCAAAATAGTCACAGTCACCCGGGTAAGTCTGGATCTTGGACTGGGCTGCCGACCCGGAGAGGGCCAGCGCGGTTTCTACAACGCCGGGACGGTCGGGGATTTCGACGATTTTGCCAATCTGTCGGAAATAGTCCAGATCCTTCGGGCTGAAATCGAGCATGGTTACCTTATAGCCGAAGACGCCCGAACGGGTATCCACCACAAGGTCATCGGATGCTTGCGTCGCCGCGATGGCTGTCAGCCATTGCAGGGCTTCTTCTTTATCCATTTCCACACCCATGCGTCGGGCGGATTTGATGATGTTCTTTAAATTGGCAACATGCGGTTTAGATTTGCTCATGGAAGGTTCCTTTCATTGGCAAGGTTCAAAGGACATCATAGTATGGATCCATCTTGCTGTCCCGCCGCTTCCAACAGTAATTTACGGAAGATTTCACCCTGGTCGAGGGCATCTCTCAGGGCATGATGGATCAGCGCCGGCTGGTTTAGATAGCGCCGTCCGAGGAACTGCATGGTGGTTTCTGCCCAGGGTACTTTTGCCAGCCCCATATAGTACGATTTGATATCAATCGCCGCGTGGCCGAAAGGGTTGTGCCCCAGGAAGCGGTGGAAATAGTCGTTGACAAACATCCAGTCGAAGGGGGCGTTGAAGCCCACAAAAACCGGACGTTGACCGGCCGGGAGGGCCTCCTGCAGCCAGGTTTCGAAGCGGCGCATGGCCTCGGCCGGGTCCACACCTTCCACGGCCAGTTTCTCCAAGGAAAAGCCGCAGGATTCCAGGGCCTCCGGGCGGAATAACAAGTTGACAGGTTTGAGTTCGATATAAAAATTCCGGTCTGGAAAAACAACAGAACAGGCACCGATTGCCAGCAGCGAATACTGGGAAGGATTCGGCCCGGCGGATTCCACATCCACAGAGATGTAGGTTTCGACGTTGGCTGGGGTGATGGTCATGCAGGCGGCTCCTGGAGTGTAATACCGCAATTCTACCCCATATGACAGATGACTTCAAAAGATTTGATTCTTCCCGCTTGCCTTCGAATTGGTTTTGATGTAAAGTAACAGTTGTAAATATAGAATTCCTTGTTATCTATTCCTTACTTTACCTTTACTGCTTCTTGCATAAATCCATGAACTTTCCCGTATCGAAGGGCTCGAAAATAATGAGAATTAAGTTCGGATATTTACGCAGTACTCTGTAGGACAGCCATCTATGACTCAAAAACCTTTCCAGGATTACTACCCCGACGCATTAGCCCACTGCTACGGATGCGGCAAACTCAATGAACACGGGCACCAGATCAAGAGTTACTGGGACGGGGAAGAATCCGTCTGTCATTTCATGCCCAGGCCGTATCACATCGCCATCCCCGGATACGTTTACGGCGGACTGCTAGCCTCGCTCATTGACTGTCACGGCACAGGGGCAGCCGCCGCGGCCGCGTATCGCGCAGAGCATCGTGCCATGGATACCGAACCTGCATTTCGTTTTCTCACTGCCTCTCTGCATGTAGATTTTCTCAAACCTACTCCATTAGGCATTGAATTGGAAATACGCGGTAAAGTGAAAGAAGTCAAAGGGCGAAAAATTGTCATCGAGGAATGGATCGTTGCCAACGGCATCACCACAGTGCGCGGCGAGGTGGCCGCTGTCCAGGTTCCTGATGGGATGATGGAGGCGTTGTTGAAAGGGAAACCTGATTAGTGGAAATGCGCTGCACTTATGTAGGAAAATCTTCGCAAGGGTTGTACGACTTCAATCTTCGGAGGGAAATTATGCACCGACTTCTTTTTGTCATTCTTCTACCCAACCGGCCCCCGTATTCGATCTGAGAACGGGGGCTTTTTTATAACAACTTGCGTGGCATCCTAACTGCGTCTATAATTCAACCAAGCCATGTCCCAAATTGACGAAATCAAATCTCGCATTGATATCGTAGATCTGGTCGGAGAGACCGTGAAACTGCGCCGCGCCGGAAAGAACTATTCCGGCCTGTGCCCGTTCCACAACGAGAAAACACCCTCGTTCATCGTCTCACCTGACCGGCAGACCTGGCATTGCTTCGGTCAGTGTGGTGAGGGCGGCGACATTTTCAAGTTCCTGATGAAGAAAGAAGGCTGGGACTTCAAAGAAAGCCTGCGTTACCTGGCGGAGCGGGCGGGGGTCAAACTCGAGGCTTACAAGGCTGAGAAACCGGAAGAAAAAGAAGCCCATGAACGCCTGCGCACTCTTCTGGAAGAGGCGGTGACGTTTTACCGTTATCACCTGTCCACTCCCGCAGGAAAATTCGCCCTGGACTACATCCACGAGAAGCGCCATCTGACTGACGCCACAATCGAGACCTTCGGCCTGGGCTACGCGCCGCAGGGCTGGGACAACGCCTTCAACCGTTTCAAGGAAAAAGGCTATACCGAGCAGGAACTGCTCGACGTGGGGCTCGTTTCACAGCGTGATTCGGGCGGATTCATTGACCGCTTCCGCAATCGCCTGATGATTCCCATCCGCGACGAGAACGGAAAGATGACCGGCTTCGGGGCGCGCATTCTCGACCCGAACGACGTCCCCAAGTTCATGAACTCGCCCGAGACGCCGCTCTTCAGCAAGAGCCGTCTTCTCTACGGGCTGGACCGGGCGCGCAAACCCATCCGGGCCGCCAATCAGGCCATCATCGTGGAAGGCTATCTAGATGTGATCGCCCTGCACCAGGCCGGGTTCGAGAACGTGGTCTCGCCGATGGGCACCTCCCTGACCGAAGACCAGTTGCGGCTGCTCAAGAAGTTTACCCGCAGCATCGTCCTGGCCCTCGACCCGGATGCCGCCGGTCAGAAAGCCGTCCTGCGCGGGCTGGAATCGGCGCGCCAAACCCTCGACCGCCAGGACGAGATTGGCTTCGACGCCCGCGGCCTGCTGCATCACGAAGCCCGCCTGCAGGCCGACCTGCGCGTGGCGACCATGCCCGACGAACTCGACCCTGATGAGATCGTCCAGCGTGACCCGGAACAGTGGAAAAAACTGATTGAAAATGCCCAACCCATTGTGGTCCATGTGATGGGCGCGCTGGCTGTCGGGCGCGACCTGGACGACGCAAAAGTCAAATCCGAAATTGCCGCCCAGGTGTTGCCTTTAATTGAAGACCTGCCCAACCCGGTCGAACGTGACACGTACCGTCAGAGGCTGGCGCGCTTCCTGAAGGTGGATGAACGCTCGATCAGCGGCGGGCAGACCCAGGGTCCGAAAGCGCGGCGGCCCCGGCCACGGGTCGAGACTCCCGCCACAAAACAGGAAGTCCCGCCAGCCGTCACGCCCACCTTCTCTCCCTCCCACAAAGGGGAGACCCACATCCTGAGTCTGCTCATCCGCCGTCCCGATCTGCTCTACCGCCTCGACCGTGGTTTGCTGGAAGCCGGTCTGGGCCGCATGGCTCCCGAAGATTTCGGGTATACTGACCATCAGGTGCTCTTTAGGCTGGTGCACCAGTCGCTCGAGCAGGATGCCAACGATGCCAGCGACTTCCTGCGCCAGAATCTGCCGCCCTCGCTGGAAAGCCTCGCGGACGAACTGGCGGCTAAGCCGGGCGAACTCGACCCGGTGGACGACCGCCTGATCGAAGACCTGTTCCGCGCGGTGGTGAGGATCCGCCGCACGGCGCTGACCGACAACATCAACCAGTTGCGCTTTTTACAGGAGGATTCCCAGCAAACCGGCGATCTACGCATCGCATCTTATCGTGAAATGGTTCAGCAATATTCCACCCACCTGCGCAGCCTTGACCAGGCGCAGTTGAAACAAAACGGAAGCCGTAAAGAAGGACCATGACCCGCACAGTGAAACCCAAGCCACGCCCGCCTCACCGCCCGATCAGCCCGATCAGCCCAATCCCTTCCGGATCCAAAGCCCGCCCTGAACCAAGCCGAAAGGTTCGTTCTGCAGACCTGAAAGCGCCTCTCCCGGAGGCCGTCGAGACTGAATCCGAAGATGAACTCGAACTGGCTGTCGAGCCGGAAGAAGGTCTTTCAGCGGGTGAGGAACTGAACGATCTGGGAGTCGAGGATACGCTTGAACTGAATCGGGTCGAACTGGCTGCCGAGCTTTCAGATGACCCGGTGCGCTTGTATTTGCGCGAGATCGGCCAGGTCAAACTGTTGGATGCTCCCCGCGAGTTTCGCCTGGCGGCTATGATCGAAGGCCGTCGTGTCGTCCTGCTGACCATGCGCCGCCGCCGGATGGGAAAAAAGACCCCCGAATCGCCGACAACGACTGCTTACCATAACCTGCTGAGTGACCTGCTGACAGCCTGGACGCGCCTCGGCGAGGATGCTGGCCGCCTTGGCGTGGACATTCCCGATGCCGCGCTAC
Organism: Anaerolineales bacterium; assembly: GCA_017882065.1. Lineage (GTDB taxonomy): Bacteria > Chloroflexota > Anaerolineae > Anaerolineales > Villigracilaceae > UBA877. The sequence goes on from JADGQD010000064.1 coordinate 8,530, forward strand.
TGCTGTCCGAGGCGCACAGCCTGCATCGGGGTTGGGAGAACGGCAATGCACCGTCTTATCTGCACTCGTATATCGAGCGCGAACTGTGGGGCAAGGATCCGCTGTGGGACAGCCTGGTGGGTCACGCCTACATTGTCTATGTGATTTTCTACATTCTGCCAGGAGAGTATGCCGGCTGGTTGATGAAATACCTCCAGACCCACCATGACCTGCCCGCCCAGAGGACGCTCTTCTGTAACCTACCTGCGGAACCTGAACTGACACGCGAGGTTGAAATTATCCGCGCCCGCGCCGACGAGGCCAACGCGGCCATTATCCGCGCCAACCTGCGGCTGGTGGTCAGTGTGGCGAAACGTTATCTGGGGCGCGGCATTTCGTTCCTGGATTTGATCCAGGAGGGCAACCTCGGCTTGCTGCGGGCGGTCAACAAGTTCGACCCGCGCCGGGGCTACAAGTTCAGCACGTACGCTACTTGGTGGATCCGCCAGTCCATCAACCGCTCAATTGCCGAGCAGGCGCGCACGATCCGCATCCCGGTGCATCTGTTCGAGTCCATCACCCGCATTTCGCGGATTCAACGGGCTCTGACCCAGCAACTGGGTCGAAATCCGACCAACAATGAAATTGCGCTCGAATCTGGTTTCCTCACCCCGGCAGACGTGCAAACCATCCTGCGTGCACGCGCCGAGGAGACACCCCTTGCCCCTGACCTCCAGCACAGCTGGAACGTGGCGACGACCAAAGTGGACCGTATCCTGTGTTCTGCCGAAGAGCCGATCTCGCTCGAGGGGCCGGTCAGCGGGGGCGAGGATTCCAGTCAACTGGGCGATTTTATCGAAGATGTTGATGCGTTGGAGCCACTGGACGCCGCCTCGCGCGAAATGCTGCGCGAGCAAGTACAACATGCTTTAGCCGCGCTATCCGAGCGCGAGCGCCAGGTGCTCGAACTGCGTTTCGGCCTGGTGGACGGCAAAGACCACACCCTGGAAGAGGTCAGCCGTTACTTCAACGTGACGCGTGAGCGCATCCGCCAGATCGAGGCCAAAGCTCTGCGGAAGCTGCGGCATCCCACGCGGAGCCGTCTTTTGAGGGATTATTTGGGGTAAAAAGGAAATGCCGATAGTGGTTTCCCATGTACTGAAGAGAGCGGTCCCATACCTTTTGTTCGGTTTTTTTTGCCTTTCTTTTACCCTGGGCATGTTACTCTTTCACCATGTTCCTGCTGCGCTTTCAGATCAGGCAATCGATCTTACAATCTACGGGCATTTTCACGTGGTCCTGAACTACGATTCCCCCGAGTTCAT
>JADGQD010000005.1 GCA_017882065.1 Anaerolineales bacterium
GACCAGATGGAGGCCAACCACGGTTACACCGTCAAGATGGGCAAGGACCCTCTGGTGGGCTACGACGCGACCAACGTCTCCATCTTGCGGCCTTACGGCGTCTGGCTGGTGATCAGCCCGTTCAACTTCCCCTTCGCGTTGACCGGCGGCCCCACTGGCGCGGCGCTGGTGACCGGCAACACGGTGGTCATCAAACCTGCCACCGATTCGGCCTGGATCGTGCGCCTGCTGGCGGAATGCTTCCGGGATGCCGGCCTGCCGGAAGGCGTGCTCAACTTCGTCACCGGGCCGGGCCGCACCCTGGGTCAGGCGCTCGTCACCTGCGCCGTGGATGGGGTGACATTCACGGGTTCGTTCGACGTGGGCGCAAAAATATACCGCGACTTCTCGGCCTGCAACTGGGTGCGCCCGATTCTCCTGGAAATGGGCGGCAAGAACGCTGTCATCGTCTCGCGTCACGCCGACCTGGATCGCGCGGCCCTGGGCATCGTCCGCTCGGCGTTTGGCCTGCAGGGGCAGAAATGCTCGGCGGCCTCGCGCGTCTTTATTGAAGCACTGGTCTACGAAGACCTGATCACCCGTCTCAAATCCCTGACCGAAAAACTGACCATCGGTGACCCGACCGACCGTAGCGTCTACCTGGGACCGGTTATCAACGAAGGAGCATATAAAGAATTCCAGTCGTACTGCGGAGAAATAACAGCCGGAAGCGGCAAATTCCTGACCGGCGGCCGGGTGCGCACCAGCGGTCTGTTCGACAAAGGCTGGTTCTGCGAGCCGACCCTGGCCGTTGACCTGCCACTCCAACACCGCCTGTGGAAACACGAGATGTTTCTGCCGATTACGACTATTGGCAAAGTCAAGAACCTCGAAGAAGCCATGCAGCGCGCTAATGAAGTGAATTACGGCCTGACGGCAGGATTCTACGGCAGTGAAGAGGAAACCGGGTGGTTTTTCGACCATATCGAGGCCGGCGTGGCATATGTCAACCGTCCGCAGGGTGCAACGACCGGCGCCTGGCCGGGCTTCCAGCCGTTCGGCGGGTGGAAGGCCTCCGGCTCCAGCGGCAAGAACTCTGGCGGACGTTACTATCTGCCGCTGTACATGCATGAACAGATCCAGACGATTATAAAGTAGTCCAAACCCCCATGATTTTAATATTCGGGCGGCAGTCAACCTGCCGCCCGAAGTTATTTTTATCCGCCGCCAATGACGGCCAGAACGCGGATGACATCCCCCTCTTGTATCACGTAGTCCTTCGATCGCTGCTCCTCGTTGACCACCACCAGCGCGACCACCTCCGGCACAATGCCGAGGGCGGCAAGCGTCTCGCGGACAGTTCGTCCGGTTTCCACCTGTACTTCGGCCTGTCCACCGACCACCTCACGCAGTGCCCCGCTGGGGCGAAGAGTTGCAGGCATTTCAGGCGACCACCGCTTTCAGGCCGAGGCTTTCGATCGTCTCGGGTTTCGGCAGCCCATCCGAGGTCCAGCCGCGCTGCTCGTAGTACATGTCCAGCAGGCGGTTAACGTCTTCGATTTTGGTGATCTGGCCTTTGGTGGCGCCACTCTTGGGGGCTTCCTCGTAGAAGCGCGGGGAAGGCATGTCCCAGGCGCGGCCAAAGCCTTCGTTTTCGCGCGCCCAGAAGAGGCGGGTCAGGTTCCAGAGGCGCTCGCCGACCTTGTCCAAGTCTTCCCAGGAACGGTGGATGCCGGTGATGGCCTCCAGCGCCGGGACGTACAGGTCGCGGTCAATGCCCAGTTCCACCCACTGCAGGCGGCAGCCGCCCAGCACGTCGAACATCGGGCGGAAGTTCTGCAACCAGATGACGCGCGCCACTTTTTCAGGAACGACTTTCTCACGGCCAACCTGTAAGTCGTAGGTGATTGCCCACGCGCGGTTGTGGTGCGCGCCCACGTCGCATGTCATGTAGGCTAAGAGCATGGCTGTGGCGTTGTGGGTGGCATAAGCAGACTGCTCCATGCCCTTGACATGGATGGCAAACTTCTCGCTGCCCTTCCCCACCTTTTTGGAAGCGCGCTTCACGCCCTCAGCGAGCAATGCGCCGAACCCCTCACGGTGGGCAATTTTATCAATAAGCGTAAACGTAGCTTCCACGTTGCCGAACTTGAGGTCCAGCCCGCCGGTGTCCTTCTTGGTGAAGATACCCTTTTCGTAGCATTCCATCGCCCAGCCGATGACGTTACCGGCGCTGATTGTGTCAATGCCAAGATCATCGCACAGCAGGTTGGCCTGCGCCACCGCCTCGATGTCGTCAATCCCCAGGTTTGAACCCATCAGGCCGATGGTCTCGTATTCCGGGCCTTCAACGTAACTGTTGTATTTCTTGTTGCGGCTGTACTTCCCGCACGGCGAGGGGCAGCCGAAGCAGCCCTTGTCGGTGATGACAATCTTCTCGCGCATCACCGGGCCGTAGAGATTCTTCCCGTCTTCGAAGGAACCAGCGCTGAAGTTGCGAGTGGGCAGCGCGCCGACCTCGTCGCACCAGGAGACGACGATGGTTGTGCCGTAGCGCGTCCAGTCCTTCAAGCCCTCGGAATCCTTGCAGGCCTTGTAGAGCGCCATGCCAGCCTTGCGGTAGGCGTCCATGTCTGCCACCGGGATGGACTTCGTCCCGTGGACGACAATTGCCTTGACCTTCTTGGAACCCATCACCGCCCCCACGCCGCCGCGTCCGGCCTGACGGCCATAATCGTGGTTGATGCAGGCATAAGGGACCAGGTTCTCGCCGCCGACGCCGATGACCGCCACCTGGAACTCTTCGCCGAGTTTTTCCTTGAATTGCTTCTCGACGGCAAATGTGGCTTTGCCCCATAGGTCAGAGGCGTCGCGCAGTTCGATTTTGTCGTCGTCAATGAAAAGATAAACCGGCTTCGGGCTGATGCCTTCCAAGACAATGCTGTCCAACCCGGCATAACGCATCTCTGCCGTGAAGTGGCCACCCATCGAGGCGCTGGCATACCCTCCGGTCAGCGGGGCTTTCGTGGTCCAGTCACATTTGCCGCCGCCGGGGATCATCAAACCCGAGATCGGCCCACTGGAGATGATAAGTTTATTCTCCGGCCCCAGCGGGTCGGCGCCCTTTGGGACTTCCTTGAGCAGGAAATAGATCCCGAAACCGCGCCCGCCGATGAAATCACGCGCCACATCTGGAGGGGTCGGTTCTTTTGTGACCGTGCCGTTCGTCAGATTAACACGCAGAATTCTTCCACCATAGCCATTCATGTCCGCCTCCTTATGCCGCCACTGCTTCTTTTTCGGCGATCCAGAGCGCGCTGGTGCCGCACACGGCTACACAATCACCGCACAGGTCGCATTTCCAGGCTGTGTCCGCCAGTTTCGAGCGGATGAACATCACCTCCTCCGGGCACTCCGGGACGCAGGCTTCGCACAGGTTGCATTCGGCAAAGTCCACGTAATACGCTCCTTGCTCATCCTGCTTGATGGCCTCGGTCGGGCATACCGCCGCGCAGTCGCCGCACTGTGTACAGACTTTCACGTTATACACGCCCGGCGCGGGGAATTGGGGTTCGATGACCAACGCTGCCTTTTTGGGGTTGTTCTCGCCAAACAAGTTGAGCGAGCACGCCACCCGGCAGGCATTGCATCCAGAGCACTTGGAATTATCCACATACAGCCGCATAAGCTACTCCTTTCGATTAAGGCTCTTTGGGAATTCCCATGATAAGGAGATGGGAGTATTCCTATTTACCCCATCACCACGGCAATTCGCAGAGAACCTCGATGTAGTTATCCTAATTATATAGTTTAATGACCGTACTTGGCAAAGGAAAGAGACATCCTTCCTCTTTTCTCATGCAGGCCTTCCTATTCTATACCACTTGCGGGTGAGAATCATCTATAATATGCGGGTATGGACAATAACCTTCTCTCCCGTATTGGAACGTTTTTTAACCTGGTTGGATGCGGACTCCTCATCCTCTTTGTCGGGTCAGTATTTGCCAGGGAACTCAGCATCCTCTATCTCCTTCTCACGGCAGCCGCCCTGTTTCTCGGATTCGTGTTCCACCGCGCCGCGCCGCGCCCGGAACCTACACGGTTCTCTGGAATCCGAAACGCAAGACAGCGCTCCCGCCAACGCCGTGAAGAAAAACAAAACAAGAAAACCCAGGATAAATGACCAAACTCATCCCGCTTTCCGAAGCCGTTTCCCAATTTGTCCACGACGGGGACACCGTCTACGCAGCCGGGTTTACCCACCTGATTCCATTTGCCGCTGGGCACGAGATTATCCGCCAGCGCAGGCGGAACCTGACACTTGCCCGCGCCACCCCGGACCTGATCTACGACCAGATGGTTGCTGCCGGGTGCGCCCGGAAGGTGATCTTCTCCTACATGGGTAATCCGGGTGTCGGGTCACTGCGCATTGTACGTGCCGAACTCGAAGCCGGCCGGCTGGAATGGGAAGAATACTCCCACTTCGGCATGATCTCGCGCCTGCAGGCCGGGGCAGCCGGTCTCCCGTTCATGCCCATGAACCAGACTGGCGCGGTGGATTTGGAACGCGCCAACCCGATGATCAAGCGTGTGACTGACCCGTATACGGGCCGCGAAGTGATTGCCGTTCCGGCGCTGAACCCGGACGTTGCCATCGTCCACGTCCAGCGCGCGGACAAGGATGGGAACGCCCATCTGTGGGGTATCGTCGGTGAGCAGAAGGAAGTGGCTTTCGCATCGAAACGCGTCATCCTGACCGCGGAAGAAATCGTAGATGAAGCAGTCATCCGGTCCGACCCGAACCGGACGCTCATCCCCGGCTTTATCGTCAGCGCAGTGTGCCAGGTCCCCGGCGCGGCACACCCGTCCTATGCCCAGGGATACTACGACCGCGATAATGATTTCTATCTGAAGTGGGACAAGATCAGCGAGAACGCCGAAACGGTCAAGGCATATCTGGATGAATGGGTGTTTGGTGTGAAAGACCGCCTCGAATACTGGCAGAAACTCGGCGCGGAAACATATAAACGCTTAAAGGTCAAGGCACGCTATAGCGAGAAGATCAATTACGGAAGTTATTAGTGGACAGGTATCATTGAGCATACCTTACTTTACCCTCGGCGAGTCCGGCTTGCCGTTACTCTTCCTCCACGCCAACGGCTATCCGCCGGAATGTTACCGTCCCCTGATCACCAGACTGTCCGAACATTACCATGTTACTTCCATGCGCCAGCGCCCGCTCTGGCCGAATTCCAGGCCGGAGGAAATTGAGGACTGGACTCCGCTGACGGATGACTTCCTGCGCTTTCTGGACGAGCATCAAACCGGAGCCTCGATCGCCGTCGGCCATTCCCTCGGAGGGATCGTCGCTCTGAGGGCTGCGCTCCGCCAGCCGGATCGCTTTCGGGCGCTGGTCTTGATTGACCCGGTGCTCTTCCCGCCATACTTCATCCGCTCCTGGCAGGTTATCCGCGCCCTGGGATTGGGCTACCAATTGCACCCCCTTGTCCTGGCAGCCAAGGCAGCCAGGGATCGCCGCCACCAGTTTGACGATCTGGACAGGCTTTTCAAAGGTTACCGGCGCAAATCGGTTTTCAGGTATATGGGTGACTCTGCCCTGCGAGCCTACGTTGAGGGGATTGCCTGCCCGGGAGAGCACGGCTATAAGTTATGCTATAGTGCCGATTGGGAAATGCGCATTTACGTAACCAGCGTGTGGTCCGACATGGACATCTGGCGCGGCCTGCCAGCCCTGAATATTCCACTCTTGATTGTTCGCGGAGCAGAAACGGATACCTTCTGGGCCTCCACCGCGCGCCGCGTGCAGCGGAAAGTCCCCTCGGCCCAGGTTGTGACCATACCACAAGCCACCCACCTCGTCCCACTCGAATGCCCGGACGAGGTTTACCAGGCGATACAGGAATTTTTTCAGGAGAATTTATGACCGACCTGACATCTGCTGAACTTATGATTGTCAATGCTGCCCGAATGCTTAAAGACGGTGACGTGGTCTTCGTGGGTGTGGGACAGCCCAACCTGGCCTGCAACCTCGCCAAGCGGACGCACGCCCCGAACCTGGTTATGATCTACGAAGCTGGTGTGATCGGCGCCGAACCGGCCCGCCTGCCGCTCTCCATCGGCGACCCGACGCTGGTCAGCGGGGCACTTTCGGTGGTCAGCATGTACGATATTTTTACCAACTACCTGCAACGCGGCAACGTGGACGTGGGTTTCCTGGGCGGAGCACAGATTGACAAGTACGGTAATATCAACGCCACCATCATCGGCAGTGACTACGCCCATCCTAAAGTACGTCTGCCCGGATCCGGCGGCGCGCAGGAAATTGCCGCCTGGGCCAACCGCTGCTACATTATGACCCCCCACCAGAAGCGCCGTTTCCCTGAAAAGGTGGACTTCATCACCTCCGCCGGCTACCTGGACGGCAAAGGCGGGCGCGAGAAAGCCGGACTGCGCGGCAAGGGTCCCGTTGGTGTAGTGACGGACATCGGTTTCATGGAACCCGACGAGACCGGTGAGCTGGTATTGACGGCCCTTCACCCCGGCAAGACAGCGAAGGAGGCCGTCAACAACACCGGCTGGACACTGAAGGTGGCCACCCAGCTCCGCATAACGGAGCCGGTCACGGAGAAGGAACTCAGGATTTTGCGCGAGGAGTTGGATCCATCCGGGATTTATCTAAAGGGTGGATAACAAAAGCGAGACCGTCAGAAATGAGCGAGAGAATATCACTCGCTCATTTTTATGGCCAACCTGCGCTTACAACCCTTACTGCCTTCCGTCGTATATGGATATGATCTAATTGTTTGGAGAGTACCCTATGACTACTACTACTCGCAACCCACTCCGCCGGTCCCGGCATAACTGCGTCGTGGCGGGTGTCTGCGGCGGCCTGGCGGAATTCTTTGGCGTCAACGCATTCTGGTTCCGGTTGACTTTTCTAATCGCCATGATCCCCGGTGGCGTCCCCGGTTTCCTCACCTATTTGCTTTTCTGGTTGATTGTACCCAAAGCAAACGACTGAGGAACAGCGGCTGCCAAGCCATAATTTGCTTGTCCGTTCTACCGGTTATGAACAAAACCGGGATGGGTTACTATTGTTTCTCTGGGAATCGCCGTGGCGGTGGGGGAAATAGGGGATAAAAGAATCGTTTTTATTTCTTCTTTGCAGACTATAATAATGCTAGTATGTCCAAGATCAAAGTTGTCTTCTTCGACCTGGGCTCCACCCTCGTTTATTCAAAAGTCCCCTGGCCGCCCATTTACGAGCAGGCGGACTGGGCGCTGGTTGAGGTTCTCTGCCGCGCCGGTATCGAGATTGATCCGGTCGCTTTCTACACCGAGTTCGGCGGTTTCATCCGCTCCTATTATGACAAACACACAGAAGACAACCTCGAACAGACAACATTCACCGTCCTGCGCGACGTGATGTCCCGGAAAGGCTTCCGGAGCGTCCCCGACCCGGTCCTGCATGCCGCGCTGGAGGCGATGTATGCCGTCACCCAGCAGAACTGGTATCTCGAAGAGGATGCCATTTCGACCCTCGAAACACTCAAATCTCGCGGCTACCGCCTGGGCCTGATCTCCAACACCTCGGACGACAATAACGTTCAAGGAATTGTGGACCGCTGGGGACTTCGTCCGTTTTTCGAGACCATCGTCACCTCCGCGGCGCTGGGCATCCGCAAACCGGACGTGCGTATCTTCCAGGTCGCGCTGGATCGCTTCCGGGTCCAGCCCGAAGCTGCGGCAATGGTTGGCGATACGCTTGATGCAGACGTGCTGGGCGCCAACCAGTCAGGCATCTACAGCATCTGGGTCACGCGCCGGGTCCAGATCCCGGAAGAAGGTGAACTGGCAATCCAGCCGCAGGCGGTCGTCACAGCACTCTCCCAAATTCCAGACCTGCTTGCCGAAGTCGAAAACGATCGCGCCAAAGGGCTTGCCTAAGGCGCGGAGTATTTATCAACTGAAATCATCGTTTCAAAGGCTGTAACCACGCACAAGAAAATTCAGGGCTGCCAGATGGCAGCCCTGAATTTATTCCATTGGATGCTTTACCCGGTAATATCGAAAATCACACATCTCCCCACCCCGCCAATCGTCTGGTTGCGGGCCCAGCGGATTTACAGTGTAACTCCTTCGAAAAGGAATTTATTCAGGCAGTAGAAGTAAGGGGTTAATTCCGGTAGACCATATTCGGTCAGGATATTCAGGTAAGAGTAACTGTGCTTGTTCAGGGCAACCACATCCGGTCTGAGGTCCGGGAATTCGCTTATAATTTGCATATCAATCGCGAAAGGAAACCATCATGCCAAGCAAAGTTTACTTCGGTAACGCCCACCAATCCCGTCTGGAAGCAAAAGAGACCTTACCGGCAAAACTCGACCTGATCCTCGAAAATCTTCAAATCCGCCAGCGCGTCAAAGACGAGATGGTGGTCATCAAAATGCACACCGGCAATAACATCGGCTATTCGACCATCCACCCGGTCTTCGTGCGGCGCGTCGTGCAGGCTGTCAAGGACGGAGGCGGCAAACCCTTCGTCGCAGATGTGAACTGGGACGTAGCCGGAGCCGAGACACGCGGCTACACTCAGGAGACCATCGGCTGCCCGATCTATCCCGCCGCCGGCCCGGACGAGAAATACTATTACGAGTACGAAAAGCCTTTTAAAAGTATCCAAAAATGGAAACTGGCCGGGATGATCCATGACGCCACGTTTCTCATTAACTTCTCCCACGTTAAAGGGCACCCCTCTTGCGGTTTCGGCGCGGCCTTCAAAAACTTGGCGCTGGGCTGCATGGCCGGTGAAACCCGCGGCGATATGCACCATGCGATGCACTTCGATCAGTACTGGTTCCCCGAAAAATGCGCGGATGCCGGGATGATCCAAAAAATCGCCGCATCCTGTCCATTCGAAGCCATCGTCGAAGACAAAAAACTGCCCGGCCAGATGCACCTGCATATGGAACAGTGCAACCAGTGCGGACGCTGTCTCAAAGTTGCTCCGCCAGGAAGCCTGAAGATTGACGCATCCAACTTCTACACCTTTCAGGAAGCCTGCGCCATCTCGACCAGCATAACGCTTTCCACCTTCGACCCAAAGAAAGTCACCCACCTCTCCCTGGCGACGCACATGACCCCGGTCTGCGATTGCTTCGGGTTCACCTCCATGCCCATCCTGCCCGATGTGGGCATCTTCGGGTCCGACGATATCATTGCCATCGAACGCGCCGTGCTGGATGCCACAGCCGGGATGCGTCTCATCGAGGAGAACCTGCCGCTGACGATGGAAGTCCACTCCCGCGCAGGCCACCCCTTCCGGCAGTTACACGGTCCGCTCAAAGACCCGTATCTGGTCACCGAATACGGAGAAAAACTCGGGCTCGGCAGCCGCGACTACGAACTGGTGGATATCCTCCCACTGGAAAAGGTCGAACGCTCCGCCCTGCAATATATACCGTCAAAGTAAATTGAAAGGACAGCCCCGTCTCGTAGACACGGGGCTGTTTGGTTTATAATCATCTCCATGACCGACCTGTTTGACCACGCTATGCAGCAGCGCATGAAGGACGAAGCCCCGCTGGCCGCCCGATTGCGCCCCCGCACCCTCGATGAGTACGTCGGTCAGGAACATATCGTCGGCCCGGGCAAACTTCTGCGCCGCGCCATCGAAGCCGACCGGCTTTTCTCGTCCATCATCCTGTGGGGTCCGCCTGGCACCGGCAAGACCACCCTGGCACAGGTTATCGCCAACCGCACCCAATCTCATTTCGAAACGCTCTCAGCCGTCCTGGCGGGCAAAGCCGAACTCAAGGAAGTCATCGAAGCCGCCCTAGAACGCCGCCGGTTACATCAGAAAAAGACCACCCTTTTCATAGACGAGGTCCATCGCTGGAATAAGGCTCAACAGGACGCCCTCCTGCCGCATGTCGAGAACGGTACCGTGCTGCTCATCGGCGCCACCACCGAAAACCCATATTTTGAAGTCATCGGCGCGCTGGTCTCCCGCAGCCGCGTCTTCCAACTGCTCCCGTTGACCGGCGAACAGACCGGTAAAATTCTGGACAAGGCCCTTGCCGACCCGGATCGCGGTTACGGCAACCGCCACGTTATTCTGGACCCGGAGGCCCGCGCCCACTTAATTGACGTTTCCGGTGGCGACGCGCGTAATGCGTTGAACGCCCTCGAACTGGCGGTCGAATCCACGCCCCCCGAAGCAGATGGCGTTATCCACATCACCCTGGACATCGCCCAGGAATCCATCCAGCGCCGCGCTGTGCTTTATGACAAGGACGGCGACGCCCACTACGACACGATCAGCGCCTTCATCAAATCCGTCCGTGGCTCTGACCCAGACGCGGCCCTTTACTGGCTGGCGAAAATGCTCTACGCCGGGGAAGACCCGCGCTTCATCCTGCGCCGTCTCATCATTCTGGCCGGGGAAGATATCGGTCTGGCCGACCCGATGGGACTGGTGGTCGCCGCGTCCGCCATGCAAGCCTTTGCCTTTATCGGCCTGCCGGAGGGAGTTTACCCCATCGTCGAAGCGACGCTATACCTGGCGACTGCTCCCAAGTCTAATACAGCCACATCTTATTTTAAAGCCTTCGAGCGCATCGAACAGGAAGGTGTGGGTGACGTGCCAGATCATCTGAAAGACAACAACCGGGACGCGGCTGCCCTGGGTCACGGCAAGGGATACGTCTATCCGCACATGTCCGAAGACCACTTCACTCCCCAGCAATACCTGCCGAAAGAGCTACTAGGGACGTATTTCTATAAACCTTCCAGTGTGGGTTACGAAGTCGCAGTCGCGGACCGGCTGTCACGCTGGCGCGAGGCCCAGCGCAAGGCGCTCGGCATCACCCGACTCGAAGAAATCCCCGACCTGACTCAGGAACAGATTGACGAGATGAAGCGGAAAATAAAATAAAAAAGTTCTGAAGAAAGAAAAACTCCGCGGCTTGATAAAACATAGCGGGGAGTAGCGATACAAAGAGTTTTTCTGAGAATCACCGTGGTGATCGGATAAATAGGTGGTGTTGGGCGGGCTTCGCCCGCCCAACACCACCATATCTTTCTCTCAGTCACGGAAATTCCCAATGACCCTACAAAGAGATACCGATGTCTGCTGGAGTATAATTCAGGCAATGGAACCTCGTCCCAATTCTTCCTTTCGTCCCTACATCGCCTCGACCATCAGCCTCTTTATCATCGGCTGGGGGTGCGCGGCGTTGGCCGTCTTTACGCTCTCCCCCACCGTCTGGGCACGCTGGTTGCTCTTCTTTGGAGGCACACTCGGCCTCACCAGCCTGGCTCTGCCCGCCACATGGTTCCTGAACCTGCGTTTTCCGTCCAAGCCGCCCGCCGGTGCCGCCGTCATTGTGCGGCAGGCCGTCTGGGTCGGCGTGTACGGGTCCTTGCTGACCTGGCTCCAGCAGGAGCGCCTGGTTACATTGTGGACCGGTCTCGGTCTGGCCGCTGGTCTGGTTGCGATCGAATACCTCGTTCGCATGAGAGAGAATGTCCGCTGGCAACCTACCCCCCATTTGCCATCAAGTACCAGTGAAAAGTCTCCAGTGGATAGTGACCAGTCGAAAGAATGAATCTGCGCGGGCTTCCCTCGGTTGAAAAACTTCTCCAAACCCAATTGGCGGCTGAACTCATCGCGAGTTACGGCCGCCCGTTAACGTTACAGGCCATCCGTAGCGCCCTGGACGAGGTGCGGAGGCGCGTTTCGAAAAGCAGCGAGGCCACCTTGCCCGACCGGGAAATCCTCCTCACCCAGGCCGCCTCCCTGTTGCAACTATGGACAGCCCCGACGCTGCTGCCCGTTATCAACGCCAGTGGTGTCATCCTGCACACCAACCTGGGTCGCGCCCCGCTTTCCAACGCCGCCATTCAGTCCATGGTTGCTGTCTCGCGCGGCTACTCGAATCTCGAAATCAACCTGGAAACCGGCAAACGCGGTAGCCGCCTGATCCACGCCGAGACATTGCTCCAGAGATTGACCGGTGCGGAGGCTGCGGTGGTGGTCAATAATAATGCTGCGGCCGTTCTGCTGATCTTATCTGCCCTTGCGAACAAGAAACGCGTGATCGTTTCCCGTTCGCAACTTGTCGAAATCGGCGGTGGGTTTCGCATCCCCGATGTGATGAGACAGTCTGGGGCAAAACTGGTCGAAGTCGGCGCCACCAACCGCGTCCACCTTTCAGATTACGAAGAGGCCCTGTCCGTGCCAACCGCACTGGTAATGCACGCTCACCACTCAAACTTCAAAATGATCGGCTTTACTAAAGAGCCTGAGCGAAAAGAAATCGCGGACCTCGCGCACAAATTCGGGGTTATATTCGCAGACGACCTCGGATCCGGGACGCTGCTGGCAACTGAACGCTACGGGTTGGCTCACGAGCCGACGGTTCAAGAATCGCTCGCAGCCGGTGCAGACCTGGTCTGTTTTTCCGGAGATAAGTTACTCGGCGGCCCGCAGGCAGGCATCCTCCTCGGCAAAGCCGACCTGCTGATAAGAATCAAGAAGCACCCGCTTGCGCGTGCCGTGCGCGCCGATAAACTCTGCCTGGCCGCGTTGACGGCCACTCTGCTACACTATATCAAAGATGAGGCCGAGCGTGAGATCCCCATCTGGCGCATGATTTCAGCATCGCCAAAGCAGGTGAAGGCGCGTGCTGAATACTGGGCTGCCGAACTTGGGCAGGGTGAGGTGCTGGCAAGCGAATCCACCGTCGGCGGCGGGAGCCTGCCCGGCGAATCCCTGCCTACCTGGGTCCTTGCGCTGACCGTCAAAAGTTCCGACAAGTTTTTGGAAAAACTGCGCCGGGAACAGCCGCCGATCATTGCCCGCACCGGAAATGACCGTATCCTGCTCGATCCACGCACGGTCCTGCCCGAGCAGGAAGAAGCATTACTTGTCAATCTGGCAAATGACCTTCAATCTCAAAAGTGCAATCCTTGAGAAATCCTTTCCATACTGGTTGATAGGCCTATGACTTTACATGCCGACCTTACGCGCGTCCTGAAAAATACCAGCCGGACGTTTTTTATTCCGATTGCCCGTCTGCCTGCCAGGCTGCAAGAAACGGTTGCCTGTGCCTATCTGTGCATGCGGGCCATTGACGAGATCGAAGACCACCCTGACCTGGATGACACCACCAAAGCGGCATTGCTGCACGGGCTGGGTCCAATTCTGCAGGCGCATTTAGGCGTGGGGAATGCGCATACCTGTCTCGCTGAATTGGATTTCTTTTTCTCCCCTTATCGTTCCATCCTTCCAGAAGTCACTTTGCGGATTGGTGACTGGCTCTCGAGTGCGCCCAGCGAAATAGCCCCGCGCGTCTGGGACGCGACGATAGCGATGGCAGAACGCATGGCCTATTGGGCAGAGAACCATTGGCAGATTCAAACTGAAGCCGACTTGGATGGGTACACATTCAGCGTGGCAGGAGCGGTTGGATTGCTGATTTGCGATATTTGGGGTTGGTTCGACGGGACAGCGATTGACCGGATGTGCGCGGTCCAATTCGGGCGCGGCCTGCAGGCGGTCAACATCCTGCGCAACCGCAAAGAAGATGCAGACCGCGGTGTGAATTTCTTCCCTGCCGGTTGGACAGATAAGCATATGTTCACGTATGCCAGGAAGAACATTGACCTCGCCAAAGCGGGTGTCATGTCCATGCCAAAAAGTTCTTTTAAGTATTTTGTAGAAATCCCCTTACTCCTTGCAGAGGCCACCCTGAATGCAATTGAAAACGGGGTGGGGAAACTTTCACGTGAGCAGGTCATGCAAATTGTGGGGCAGCCCACTTAAACGCAAAGATCGCAAAAGGGTGCATGCTGCGAGAAAAGAAAATAGCAAATGGCCGAAAAAATCATTGAGGTTGAGTTTCTTTAATGAGGATACGCGCAGCCAAAGCCCCATGGTACATCCTGGCACTGATGGCGGGCGGAGCTATCCTGCGCATCGCACATCTCTTCTACATTCCTTTCGATGCTCCGTTCCATCTGGGCGGTCTATTCTACGAATTTTCCCGCCAAATCATCCAGAATCATTTCGCCCTGCCCGAAACTATCCCGTATTACTCGCTTGGAGGCATCCCTTTCGCCTACCCGCCGCTCGGTTTCTACCTCCAGGCGATCGTGATGAAGCTGTTCACTCCACCGCCTTTCGTGACCGTCAATCTGCTGCCCCCGCTGATCGCCGCATTTACTCTACCAGTCTTCTACTGGATGATCAAAGCGCAGACCGACGACCACCATCTTAGGGCCGCGGCGCTGTTCGCCTTCGCCTTGATGCCGAGCGCCTTCGTTAACCAGATTGAGGGAGCCGGGCTGGCCGAAGCCTGCGGGACCCTGGTACTGCTCCTCTACCTGGGCTGGTTGTTTCGCTTCGAAAAGCACCCCCATCCTGTTCCCGCCCTCTGGGCTGGACTCTTCCTCGGGCTGAGTGTCCTCTCCAGTCCTGGCAGTGCCTATGGCGGTGTGATTATCTCCGTTCTTTTTTTCTTTAAATTCCTCTGGCAGGACCTGAAAAGGCATTCTTTCAAAA
Organism: Anaerolineales bacterium; assembly: GCA_017882065.1. Lineage (GTDB taxonomy): Bacteria > Chloroflexota > Anaerolineae > Anaerolineales > Villigracilaceae > UBA877. The sequence goes on from JADGQD010000005.1 coordinate 14,567, forward strand.
GTTCCGCTTGGTTACTGCTGACAGGACTGACCGGTCTGCTTGTCTCCTCGCCTTACTGGCTGACGATCATCCGGCACCACGAATTCGGTGGTTTCACCACTACCTTTCTAACACAGCAAGATGCCTCTTCATTGCTCAACCAGATCCGATACACGATCACCTTCAAACCCGCGGACATGATCACTTTCGTGTCTGACGAGGGCATCTATGGTTTCCTGTTTGACTGGTTGGTCTTCGCCGGGCTGATATGGGCCGTGTTGAACAAACAGGTCTTCCAGGTAGTGATCTTTTTTGCTGTCTGGCTAATTCCGCGCGAAGGTTGCTGGCTGGTTGCCATTCCGGCCGCCTGGCTGGCAGCCTCAGGAATTGTCCATCTGGTCTGGCCGCTGCTTCAAAAGGCCTTCTCGACCAGGGGCGCAATCAACAGACCGCCGCTGGCTCCAGGGTTGCTGGCATTGATACTGGTGCTGCTGATTGTGGCCGGTGCCATGAACACGCTGCACGATTTGCAGAATCAGCCGGAATTGCAGATCAGCGCCGCGGCGACTGAGACCCTGCGTCAGGAACAGCAGCGTATTCCTGCCGATACACACGTACTTATCGCTGGCAACGGCGCCCTGCGTGAGTGGGCACCGGCGTTGTTGGAACGTGAAGTGTTAAATTGCGAGTTCGGGCTGGAATGGCAACCTGACGAGTTAAAGCAGGTCTATCTCATCAACGAGGCACTCGACACGAACGACCTTGCCACGGCAATGGCAGTTGTCCAGGGCTACAGCGGGGATTCCCGCCTCTGGCTGATAGGGGATCCAGACCAGGTCGCAAACCTCGCCGCGGATGCCGGCCCAACGCTTGAAATCTCCATCCAGAACCAGACGCCAGAACTTGTTTTTGCGATTATTCAAACGAAGTAGCATTCCTGGAAAGACCGACTCTCAAGGAGCAATCTACCATGAAATCGGACCTCGACGCTCTCATGCAAACGAAAAAACTCGATGCTATCCTCGTCATAGGCAATGCCACCCACAACCCGCCCATGGTTTACCTGACCGGCGTTGGGCACGTTACCGGAGCAACCCTTATCAAGAAGCGCGGCAGCGAACCTGTGCTCTTCTGCAATGATATGGAGCGCGAAGAGGCCGCCAAATCGGGACTGAAGGTCATCCCATACAGCACCTACAATTACGACGCCCTTTTGAAGGAAGCGCAGGGTGATCCGGCACTGGCCTCGGCGATCCGATATAAACGCATGTTCTCCGATCAGGACGTGCACGGACGGGTCGGCATCTACGGCAACACGGATTTGGGTTCGGCCTTCGCCATCTTTGCCCATTTGCAAAAACTCATGCCTGAGTTCGAACTGGTTGGCGAGACGCGTGACAACTCTCTCTTCATGTACACCATGGAGACGAAAGACGAGGCCGAAGTTGCCCGTATCCGTAAAATGGGCAAAGTCACCACCACGGTCGTAGGGCGCGTCGCCGAGTACCTCACCAGCCGCGAAGTCCGGAAAGACGAAGTCCTTTTAGAAGACGGTTCCCCGTTGACCATCGCGGATGTCAAATCCCGGATCGACCTGTGGCTGGCCGAACTGGGTGCGGAGAACCCCGAAGGGACAATCTTCGCTATCGGGCGGGATGCGGGCATTCCCCATTCCGTCGGCACACCGACCGACCTGTTGCGCATGGGCCAGACCATCGTCTTCGACATCTACCCGTGCGAGGCGGGCGGCGGCTACTTCTACGATTTCACCCGCACCTGGAGCCTGGGCTACGCCACCCCCGAGGCGCAGAAACTCTATGATGAGGTAAAAGCCGTTTTTGATAAAGTGCAGGAGAATCTCGACCTGAACGCGCCATTCAAAGACTATCAGCGGTTGGTGTGCGAAGAGTTCGAGAAGAACGGACACAAGACCCCGCTCAACACACAAGCGCCGGTGGAAGGCTACGTCCACTCGCTGGGTCACGGCGTTGGGCTGAACGTCCACGAACGGCCGTGGTCCGGCCTGACCGCAACGGATGATAACATCCTAAAACCCGGCGTGGTGATAACCAGTGAGCCAGGCCTATACTATCCCGAAAAAGGCATGGGCGTGCGGATTGAAGATACGCTCTGGGTCCGGCCGGATGGGACGATGGAAGTCCTGGCCGAGTATCCATATGATTTTGTATTGAAGATGAAGAAGTGGAAGGAAAAGTGATTTGTTATTCGCATTTCAATATTTCCGCAGAGCGTAATGCGTCGCACCTTTTTTGAAGGGGTTTTCCTACCCGTATTATTCTCCCGTTTAACGGATAAAGCCATCCCGTCTGGTGGGACGCACTCCCTTAACCGCATATTCGTAGAGCCGGACCGTGGTAATTCTCCGCTAAACGAGTACAATCGGGGTCTAAGGACCTTACCCGCTTCAAATTATCAACCTACCGCCCCATGGCCAACTTAAAACCCGCCCGCATCCTCGCCATCGAAACCTCCTGCGATGAGACCGCCGCGGCCGTGCTCGAAAACGGACGCGTACTGCTGGCTTCCACCGTAGCCTCGCAGATGGAAATCCACGCCCGCTACGGCGGCGTCTACCCGGAAGTGGCCGCACGCCAGCATGTGCTGTCCATCCTGCCGGTCATCGAGCAGACGCTGGCCCAGGCGCACCTGGCACTTTCGGATATCAATGCCATCGCCGCCACGCGCGGCCCCGGTTTGGCTGGGTCGCTGGTGGTCGGGCTGAACATGGCCAAAGGTTTGGCCCTCGGAGCGGGTTTACCATTAGTGGGCGTGAACCACCTGGAAGGCCATATCTACTCGGCCTGGGTATACAACGACGGGGAACCTCCTGCCCCCGAGCCGCAGTTCCCGCTGATGGCATTGCTCGTCTCGGGCGGACATACCGAACTAAATCTGATGGATGCCCACCTTTCGTACAGGCGCCTCGGCGCCACTCTCGACGATGCAGCCGGCGAAGCCTTCGATAAAGTTGCCCGCCTGCTGGGACTCCCCTACCCCGGCGGGCCGTCCGTCCAGGAAGCCGCCGAAGAGGGCGACCCGACCGCCTTCAAATTCCCGCGCGCCTGGCTGGAAGGGACCTGGAATTTTTCCTTTTCCGGTTTGAAGACCGCGGTTCTCAAAGAAAGCAAAAGACTGGATGGCAGGCTCCTGCCCGTGGCAAATCTGGCTGCCAGTTTCCAGGCGGCAGTCGTGGATGTACTATTCAATAAAACGCTGAATGCGGCGCGCGAGTTTAACGTAAAACAAATCGTCGTGGGCGGCGGTGTCTCAGCCAATAAACCCTTACGTGACTCATTTCTGGCGCAGACGGAATTTCCGGTCAACATCCCGCGCCTGTCGCTCTGTACCGACAACGCTGCCATGATCGCTGCAGCAGGATATTTCCGCTACGCTCTCGGCCACACCGACGGGCTGGGGATTGATATTCTGCCGACCTGGCCGTTGTCCTGAAGGAGAGTAAGGTGTTTAAATTCGCAGAGACGATCCATTCGGGTCGTCTCTGTTTTAATCTGGATAATTTGTCTGTTAAAAACACAAACCCCTGGGGACTGGCCCAAGTCCCGGCGGGGTTTGTTAAGGAGGAGAATTAATTATGATTATATGCTTTGAGATAAGAACGAGATGAATAATGATTAAGATGCAGATTAGAGAATTAAGGGCGGGAAACGATGGGATTGTACAAAATATGGATCAGAGCTTTTGACCTGACACCGCCAGGATTTCACTTTTGGGGATCGGCCCTGCGCGCAAAACCTGCGGCTCTACTCCATTGCAATCCACCACGGTGGATGGGCCTCCGCCCGGCGTCTTGCCGCCGTCGAGGATTAAGGCAATCCGCCCGCCTAGCTGGGCAAAGACTTCCTCCGCCGTAGAGGGGCTTGGCTGACCTGAAAGGTTGGCCGAAGTGACCGCCATCGGCCCGGCTAGGCGCAGCAAGGCACGCGCCACAGGGTGGTCTGGGATACGCACACCCACTGTCGGCACAGCGGAGACGGCCTCAGGCAGTTCCGGGTGTTTTGGCATCACTAGGGTCAAAGGTCCGGGCCAGAAGCGGGCAGCCAGTTTCAGGGCAATTTCCGGGACTTCAGCGGTTACTTTCGCCAGATCGTCCACATCACCAATCAAAACCGGGATGGCTTTTTCCACCGGACGATCTTTAGCCGCATAGATGCTTTCCACCGCCGCCCCGTCAAAGGCCAGCGCACCCACGCCGTAGACCGTATCGGTCGGAAAAGCCACCAGCCCGCCCAATTGAAGGATTTCGAGGGCGCGCGGCAGGGCAAGCGGGTCTTGCGCCGATAAAACTTCCGTGTTCATGCCTGTACTTCCAGAAGCCGGTCGTGACCGGCAAGATCTTTGTGCAGTTGAATCCGGGCTTTCGGAAAAGCGTCAGACGCCAACGAATGCACCGCCGGGCCTTCGGAGGCCTCGATTTCCATCAGGAACAACCCTCCGGAGAGAAGCCGGTCGGGGACTTCTGTCAGGATGCGGCGGATGAGCGCCAGACCGTCAGAGCCGCCATCGAGGGCCAGAGTCGGTTCGCGGCCATAAACAGGGATTTTGTACAGGGTGTTGGTTGGAATATATGGCGGATTGGCGACGATCATGGAGAAGGAATCAGGGATTAAAGGATTGGGAAACAGGTCGGTCTCGAGAAAGGTGATACAGCCGGAGACATTCATCTTTTCGGCATTGCAGCGCGCCACTTTCAAGGCGGCAGGGGAAATGTCGGTGGCAGTGATGGATAAGCCCGGCACATTGACCGCCAGGGAGATGGCGATGCAACCGGAGCCAGTGCCCACATCCATCACTTTCAACTCCCTACTCCCGGGTTCCGACTTTCTCAACCAGGCAATCGCCCGCTCTACCAGCAGTTCGGTCTCCGGGCGGGGGATGAGCACATCGGGCGTCACTTCGAACTCCAGGCCGAAGAATTCCCAATGACCCACGATGTACGGGAGTGGCTCGCCCCTCTCCAGGCGCGCAACCAGCGCCTCCAGCACGGCATACCGGTTTCGGGTCAGGGGCACTTCGGGATGGGCCAGCACCCAGGAACGCGGTTTGTCCAACAGGCACACCAACAGCACCTGGGCGTCCAGACCCGGCATGTCACTTGTCCTCTCTAAACGGGAAATAAGACCGTCGAGGGTTTCCCCAACGGTCTGCCCCCCGCCCTTACTCGGCACCATCCTCCACCCCCCTCGCAGACAAGCGATCGGCCTCGTCACGGGAGGAGAGTTCTTCAATAAACTGGTCAATGCTCCCCTCCATTACGACCGGAAGGTTGAAGATTGAAACGTTGATACGGTGATCGGTGACACGGTTCTGCGGGTAATTATAGGTGCGGATCTTTTCGGACCGTTCGCCGGTTCCCACCTGCGACCGGCGGTCGGCATCCTGTGTGGAGCGCCGCTTTTCTTCCTCGATTTCGTACAGGCGCGCCCGCAAAATGGACATAGCGCGCAGTTTGTTCTGCAGTTGTGAGCGTTCATCCTGGACGGCGACCACCATGCCGGTCGGCAGGTGGGTGATGCGGATGGCAGTAGCATTCTTCTGGACATTCTGGCCGCCCGCGCCGGAAGAGCGGAAAACGTCAATTTTCATATCGGACTCGGGGATTTCCACATCCACATCCTCCACTTCAGCCAGAACGGCCACGGTGGCAGTGGAAGTGTGAATACGGCCCGAAGACTCGGTGGCCGGGACCCGTTGGACGCGGTGCACCCCTGACTCGTATTTTAGTTTCGAAAAAGCGCCCTTGCCCTTGACCTGGAAAACAACTTCCTTGAAACCGCCCACGCCAATCGCATTCGAGTCCATCATCTCGACCTTCCAGCCCTGGCGTTCCGCATAACGCGTATACATGCGATACAGGTCGGCTGCGAAGATGGCCGCTTCCTCCCCACCCGTTCCGGCGCGGATTTCTACAAAGACGTTTTTATCATCGCGCGGGTCCTTGGGCACAAGCATCAGCTTGAGTTCCTTTTCGAGCACTGCCGCCCGCGGTTCCAGGTCAGCAATTTCCGACTCGGCCAGGAGGCGCATTTCGGCATCTTCTTCGGACCCGGCAATTGCGCGAGCTTCTTCCAGTCGCGCCATATCGCGGCGGTATTCTTTCGATTTTTCGACCATGGGTTCCAGGTCGAGGCGTTCTTTGTTCAGTTCGGCGGCGCGTTGATAATCGTCGCCCACTTCCAACAGGAGGCGCTGAAGTTCTTCGTAGCGTTTTTCGATTCCAGCAAGTTTTTCGAGCATAAATGACCTTTTCTCGGTATGACGGATACCATGGTACCCATCTGCTTTATTCTTGTGTCCCCTTCTTTTGGGGATCAATTCAATTTCAATACAACTGCCTCACCAAATGCCGCGAACGCCGATGACATCGTCCCCGCTTTGGGGGCAAAATCCATATCCGGGAAAAAACGGGCTCGCAGGGAGTCACCCCAAAGATGTCACCGTTACTTTACGATCAGCGACAAGAGCATGGTTAAGAGAACAATCACCGAGATAACGATAAAAATAACCCGATATGTGCGCGTCTGGCGCTGCTCTCTGGTAATTTTTTTCACATTTTTACCTTTTGCCATCTTTTCTGCCTCACTTCTTGTTATTATTTAAAGACCTATTATTTATTTTCGTCATGCACTCTGAACGCCTTTTTCATGGCCTCTTCCAGTTCCTCAAGTGCAACCGGTTTGGTCACGTAAGCATCCGCGCCAAGGGCCATGGCTTGATCTACCATCACGTCGGCAGCCTCGGTGGAAAGCATGATAACTGGGATATTCTTCAAATCATTCCGGCGGCGTAAAAATTCCAGAAAGTAATCCCACTCACTCCCGGCATGTTGATATCCAGGATGAACAAGTCAGGGCGCTTCCCATCGGGCAGAGTCTGGGCCGCCGGGCGCGCCGAGAAAATAATGCCACGTTTCGCAATCCAGCAGTTTGAGCATCAACCACCTGGCATGGATCATTTCCTCATCATCGTCAACGACCCAGACAGTCTTCATTCCAGATGCGCCTTGATACTTTCAGCCAATGCCTTATTAATTCCCGGCACGGCGCTCAATTCTACCACCGAAGCCTCTCTTATCTTATCCACAGAACCGAAATGTTTCAAGAGGGCTTTCCGTTTGACAGGGCCAATGCCGGGGAGAGAATCCAGAGCCGAGGCCATGCCCTGCTTCGTCCGCCGCGCCCGGTGCGCGGTAATGGCAAAGCGATGTGCTTCGTCGCGGATGCGCTGGACAAGGTAATGCCCCTGCGAATGGTGCGGCAGTATCAAAGAATCGGGCTTGTTGGGGAAAAATATTTCCTCCTCCTGCTTGGCCAGACCCACCACCGGCACTTTGTCAAACAATTCGAATTTTTGGAGGACTTGCATCGCGCGGGATAACTGGCCCTTGCCGCCATCCACAATCAACAGGTCCGGGAGGAAGGCGAATGATTCGTCCAGCTTGGACCCGGGTGCTGCCCCGAGCTGCTGCCCTGAACTTGTCGAAGCGGAAGTCGAAAGGTCTGGTTCCCGGGCTGCCTCCCAGCGCTTGAAGCGACGCATCAGCACTTCCTCCATGCTGGCGAAATCATCGGGAACGCCGATGGACCCCTCGACATTGAACCGGCGGTAGAGCTTTTTATCCGGCACGCCTTGCGTGAAAACGACCATGCTCCCGACGGTTGCCACCCCCTGGGTATGGGAAATATCGTAGCACTCGATGCGGTTGGGCGGATTAGGCAACTGCAGGGCCGACTGCAACTCGGCCAGCGCCTGTTCCTGCTTGTGAGCGTCCGCCTGCCACTGCGTCCGCAAGGCTTGCAAGGTCTCGGCAGCGTTTTCAGCGGCCATCAGCACCAGGTCATGCGGCTGACCATTGCGCGGCACAATCATCTCGGTTTTCTCACCACCGCGTCGTGAACGCAGCCACTGGCCGATGATCTGCGCTTCCTCGATTTCCGTAGGCAGGAGTACCTGCTCTGGTATTTCCGCTGCTTCGGTGTAGAACTGCTTGACAAACTCGGCCATTACTTCTTTATCAGCGGTATCTTCCGTACCTTCGAGCACGAAATATTCACGCCCGATCAGTTTACCGCCCCGGATGAAGAAGATCTGCACACAGGCTTCGTTATCGGCGCGCGCCATGGCGATCACATCCGAATCCTTGTAATCTGCCGCAAAAACTACCTTCTGGCGCTCGACGATGGTCTGCATGGCCTTCAACTGGTCGCGCAAAGCCGCGGCCTTCTCGAAACGCATTTCTTCTGCAGCTTTTTCCATTTCCTGCTGGACACGCGCGATGATCGGCTCAGAGTGGCCGTTGAGGAACTCCTGCAGGTCGGAGATCATCTGGCGGTATTGCTGCTGGTACACTGCGCCGATGCAGGGCGCCAGGCAGAGTTTGATATCGTAGTAAAGACAGGCGCGTTTATCCAGGCCGGTGATCTCCCGGTCACAGGTCAGGTATGGGAAGACGCGCCGCAACACATCCAGGGTCTGGTAGACGGCCCAGGCGGAGGTGTATGGCCCAAAATAGCGCGCCCCGTCATCCAGCATCAGGCGCGTCACTGTGACTTTGGGATACGGTTCATTCCAGTGGATTTTGATGTACGGATAGCGTTTGTCATCTTTCAGTCGAATGTTGTACTTGGGTCGGTGCTTCTTGATGAGGTTCATCTCGAGGATCAGCGCCTCGAGTTCGGACCCGATTACTATCCATTCGATGTGAGTGATCTCGCGCACCAGGCGGCGCGTCTTATGGTCATGGCTGGAATCACCGTGGAAATATGAGCGGACGCGGTTCTTCAGGCTGATCGCCTTGCCGACGTAGATGATCGTCCCCTCGGCATTTGACATCAGGTAACAGCCGGGCTTGGATGGGAGAGTATCGAGGATACCCTTGAGGTGGTCAGAGAGTTCCACGGGAACAATTTTACTGCTTCTTGCACAAATTGGAAGACTGGTCAGCTCACTCTCTAGGAAATATGGCTGATTATGTCATCTCTAATATATCCTGCAAATATGATATATTGACATATCGTATCTATATTACCAATATCCGAAGGAGAAATTATGTCTGAACAGCTTCCTTCCGTTTTTCCACCCGCTCCGGTAAAAACCAATGTTCTTTCAATTGTCAGCCTTGTTGGCGGCATCCTGGGTGTTCTTTCCCTCTGCGCCAGCTTTATCCCGTTTGTTGGACTTGTGTGCATTGGGCTGGGGGTTCTCTGCGCAATCGTTAGCCTGTTCACTGGCTTTATAGGCCTGGGCCAAATCAAGATTAATGCTGAAAAGGGCAAAGGGATGGCCATTGCCGGAATCATCATGGCTGGCATTACCCTCCTAGGCCTGGTTGTCATGGTCATTGTCAACCTCGTATTGGGTCCGATAATCGGTAACGTGTTCAGCGAAATCAATTCAAAACTGGTTTCGCCATAATCGGCAATCAACAAAACCTTTTATGGAACTCCCGCATAGCCGCGGGAGTGTTTGTTGAATGCACATGCTATAATGCCGCCATCGGAGGCGTATGAAAAAAAATCTTGAATATGAAATCGGTCCCCTTTTTCGCTCCCGCGGCCTCAAACTCGCCACCGCCGAATCCTGCACCGGCGGCCTGGTAGCTGACCATATCACAGATGTCCCCGGCTCATCCGATTACTTCGTGGGCGGGGTGGTAGCCTACGCGTATGAGGCCAAAGTAGCCCTGCTGCACGTTTCGTGGGATACCCTGCGCCTCCACGGCGCAGTCAGCCGGGAGACCGTGATCGAGATGGCGCGCGGTGTCCGCACCGCGCTGGGCGCGGATCTTGGGATCAGCGTGAGCGGCATCGCCGGCCCCGGCGGTGGGTTGCCCGAAAAACCGGTCGGCACCACCTGGATCGGTCTTTCAGCGCGTGACGGCGACTGGGCCCGTAAGTTCGTCTGGGTCGGTGACCGCCGCGCCAATAAAGAGTCGTCAACGCAAGCTGCGCTGCAGTTCGTGCTGGATTACCTGGATAAAAAACTGGATAATGGGTGATCGGCGGATCATCGTCCTGATCTCGGCCGACTCCGAATGGCAGGCGGTCAAAGAGATCCTCGCCCCATCACGAGTGCAATCCACCCCTCCGGGCGAGACTTTCGACGTTCGACCTTTGACATATTTCCACGGCGGTTGGGGCAAGATTTCCGCCGCCGCAACAACGCAATATGTCATTGACCACTTCCAGCCCACCTTGCTGGTCAACCTGGGGACCTGCGGCGGATTCGAAGGCCGCATTGCGCGCGGGACCGTCATCCTGGTTACAAAAACGATCGTTTACGACATTATCGAGCAGATGGCCGACCCTGAGGATGCCATCGCCCACTACTCCACCGAACTCGACCTTTCCTGGCTCAATAACCGTGGACCACAGACCGCCGACCACGGTCCGTCATCCATCGTCCGTGGTCTTTTGATGTCCGCCGACCGGGACATCCTCCCGGCGGACATCCCCGGCCTGGTCCAAAAGTATGGAGCCATTGCGGCAGATTGGGAGTCCGGGGCGATCGCCTGGGTGGCACAAAAAAACAAAGTAAAGTGTCTTATCCTGCGCGGGGTCACCGACCTGGTCAGCACGTCCGGGGGCGAGGCGTATGCCAATATCGAGTTGTTCCACGAGAACACAAAGTCAATCATGAAAACGCTGATTGACCAGTTGCCAGTTTGGCTGGAAGGACTGGAAGGAATCGAATAAGGGCTGACAACTGTCCGCCTCTACTGTTTCATTACATCTTACATTGCCCGGAGTAAAAGATCTGGCTTGAAAACCATCATCACCTTACCTGCGCGGTTCCATTTATGACCTCCCCTGCCCCTGACCATTCTGAAGAAATCCGAAAGCGCAACTTCCGCAACGTGCAGATCGATGCCATCGGCGTCAGCATCTCGAACGTGGCCGCGCCGTTCCTGCCGGTCTTCCTGACCCGTCTCGGCGCCAGCAATTTCCAGGTCGGGCTGCTTTCATCCATGCCGGG
>JADGQD010000065.1 GCA_017882065.1 Anaerolineales bacterium
GCCGGAGTGGCGGAACTGGCAGACGCGCACGACTCAAACTCGTGTTCCCTGACGGGATTGTGGGTTCAAGTCCCACCTTCGGCATTATATCAAGAAAAGTTCCCTTTGTCGGGAAGTAGCGCCCACATTTGCGGGACAGGTAATCGTCAAGACGGAGCCGCGAAGCGTCCCGGTTGCCTGAGCGCTTTCCAGCGTTCGCGAGACCGCCATCCAGGTGGTCTCGCGTTTCTGTTATGACTTTTGTGAGAGCATTCTGTAAATAATCAATGAAGACAAACTGGCGTGCCTGCTTTTTCTGGATTATCATAGAGTTATCCGCAAATACAGCATCGAGGAGATGCCTATGCCTGCCATGAATGATATTTTGGCTGTCATCCTGGGGGGTGGACGTGGTTCGCGGCTTTTTCCACTAACCAAATTACGCTCGAAGCCGGCAGTGCCTATCGCCGGAAAATATCGCCTGATTGACATCCCCCTCAGCAACTGCATCAACTCCGGGATCTATCGGATTGACGTACTGACCCAGTTCAACTCCCATTCCCTGCACCGCCACATTAACCAGACCTATAATTTCGACAAATTCCACACCGGATTTGTCGAAATCCTGGCCGCCGAGCAGACTTTGGAATCTGCCGACTGGTATCAGGGAACGGCAGACGCCCTCCGCAAGCAAATCTTCCAGATCCGTTCCTCACGGGCAAAATATGTACTGATCCTGGCCGGAGACCACCTCTATCGCATGGATTACACCCCGATGGCCGAATTTCACTGGGAGCACAATGCAGATATTACCATCGCGGTCCAACCGGTCTTGCGAGAAGAAGCGCCCCGCCTAGGCATCCTAAAACGCGGCCAGGATGATCGGATCAGCGATTTCGCCGAAAAGCCCAAAGACCCGGCAGTCCTGTCCAAATTGGTCAGCCGCGATGATAAACAGCGTCCCTTCCTCGGTTCGATGGGAATTTATCTCTTCAACATGCAGGTCCTGATTGAGCTCTTGCGCGACAATCCACGTTTTGACGATTTCGGCGGTGACATCATTCCCCACGCTATCCATAAATGCGCCGTCTACGGTTTCGATTTCGATGGCTATTGGCGGGATATCGGAACCATCCGTTCCTTCTACGAGGCCAATCTGGAACTGACCTGCCAGAACCCGCCTTTTAACTTCTTTGATAGTGAGCGGCCCGTCTATACCCACTCGCGGTTCCTGCCCGGTTCGGTTGTGGAGGATAGCAACCTAAGAGATGTGCTGCTGGCCGACGGTTGCCAGATTCAGCAGTCAGAGATCACACATTCGGTCATCGGCGTGCGCAGCATCATTGCCTTAGGGACAAAGATCAAAGATAGCGTCCTGATGGGCGCAGACTATTATCTGATTGATGCCGACGCTGATCCGGCCAAACCGCCCATCGGCATCGGGCCGAGATGTCACATCGAAGGCGCCATCATTGACAAGAACGCCCGCCTTGGCGCAGACGTGATCATCCGCCCCTTTCCGTGCGGCACCGACATTACGAACGAGAACTGGGTTGTTCAGGATGGGATTGTGGTCATCCCGAAAAACGGGGTACTCCCCTCCGGCACGAAAATCGGACCTTCAGCCTGATCCCGGTACGAGGTCCGGTAATCCAATTTTGGAGATTAATCCCGATGAAAAAAAATTCCCTCCAGGAAAACACTGCTTCACCGAAGTCTGAACCCTGGCACACTCTGTCAGCAAAAGAAGTTCTCGAGCACCTCAAAGTCCGCGAGAACGGGCTGACCAGCGCCGAGGCGACGGCGCGCCTGGCGCAATACGGCCCGAACCAACTGGCCGAAGCGCCGCGTCCTGGCTTCCTGAAAACGCTGTGGGACCAGATCAATAGTTTTGTCATCTGGCTGCTGATTATCGCCTCGGTTGTCTCTGCCTTGCTGGGTGATTATGTAGAGGCAGCCGCCATCCTGGCTATCGTCATCCTGAATGCCGTGATGGGTATCATCCAGGAACGACGCGCCGAGGACGCCCTGACGGCCCTCAAAAAGCTGGCCTCGCCGGAAGCCCAATTGCTGCGTGATGGACACCGCACCAGCCTCCCGGCCCGCGACCTGGTGCCGGGTGACATCGTGTTCCTCGATGCGGGTAACTACATCCCGGCAGATATCCGCCTGCTGGAAGCGGTCAATCTCAGGGTCGAGGAAGCCTCGCTGACCGGCGAATCGCTCCCGGTCCAGAAGAACGCTGTCAGTATCCTGGAAAAAGACGTCCCACTAGGCGACCGCAAGAACACCGCTTTCATGGGCACGCTGGTCTCTTATGGACGCGGGTGCGGCGTCGTCACCGGTACCGGGATGCGCACCCAACTGGGTTTGATTGCCGAAATGCTTTCCAACGTGAATATCGAGGAGACGCCCCTCCAACGCCGCCTTGAGCAGTTGGGCAAAACACTTTCCATCGGTTCGCTCATCCTGGTGGCGATTGTATTCGTGGTGGCGCTCATCAACTACACCGCCATTGGCGAACTCTTCACCGGTCCGCTGGTGTACTTGAAAACCTACGCCAAAGAAATAACTGACGTATTCATCATTGCCATCAGTCTAGCAATTGCCGCCGTGCCAGAGGGATTGCCTGCGGTTGTAACCATCAGCCTGGCGCTCGGCATGAGCGAGATGGTTAAGCGTCATGCCCTCATCCGCAAACTTTCCTCGGTGGAAACGCTTGGCTCGGCCACCACCATCTGCTCCGATAAGACCGGCACCCTGACCCAGAACGAAATGACCGTCACCCGGCTGTGGGCGGATGGAAGCTTCATTGACGTAACCGGCAGTGGTTACATACCCAAAGGCGACTTTCTGGTTGACGGGAAAAAGGTTGACCTGAAAAACTATCCCGCCGCTCTCACCACTCTATGGCTGGGCGTACTGAATAACGATTCGCACCTGGAAACCACCGGCGAGAGCGAAGAAGAAAAAAACTATCGGATCGTCGGCGACCCGACCGAAGGCTCTCTTATCGTGGCCGCCGCCAAGGCCGGCGCCTGGCACAGCGAAGTGAAAGAGGCCTACCCGCGCGAGAACGAAGTTCCCTTCGACTCGGAACGCAAGCGCATGATCACCATCCACGATGTGGGCAACCCGCATCCCGAGGACATTTCCCCGTTCTACGACTCTAAATACCGCGGCTGGAACGTGATCGCCGTCAAGGGCGCGCCGGACGTGGTACTGGGCCTTTGCAACCGTTTCCAAGGCATGGATGACCATCCCCGTCCATTGGATGAGACCGTCCGCCAGCGCATCCTGGCTGCAAACGATTCTATGACCGAACATGCCCTGCGCGTACTCGGCGTGGCCTATCGTCTTGAAAAAGAAGTGCCGAGCGGCGAGGTCAATATAGATGAAGTTGAACACAACCTGGTCTTCGTCGGATTAATGGGCATGATTGACCCGGCCCGACCCGAGGTCAAGGTGGCTCTGGCAAAGGCTGCCCATGCCGGGATCCGGACCGTGATGATCACCGGCGACTTCCCGAACACCGCCAAAGCGATTGCCCTAGCCATCGGGCTTTTGCGGCCCGGTCATAAGGTCCGCACCGGTGCGGATCTGGACAAGATGTCTGACGACGAACTCAAGCGCGAGATCGAAATCACCGACGTGTTTGCCCGCGTCTCCCCCGAACATAAGATGCGCATCGTGGACGCGTTGCAGGCCAATGGCGAAGTGGTCGCCATGACCGGCGACGGCGTCAACGATGCCCCGGCCATCAAGCGCGCCGACATCGGCGTGGCGATGGGCATCACCGGCACCGATGTGGCAAAAGAGACCGCCGATATGGTGCTGACTGACGACAACTACGCCAGCATCGTCTCCGCGGTGGAACAGGGACGCATCATTTACGCAAACATTCGCAAGTTTGTGTTCTTCCTGCTTTCCTCAAACGTGGCCGAAATCATGGTGATCTTCCTGGCCACGCTGGCCGGGTTCCCCGCCCCATTGACGGCCATCCAACTCCTATGGCTCAATCTCATTACCGATGGCGCTCCGGCGTTGGCTTTGGCAATGGAGAAGGGCGACCCGGACATCATGGACCAGAAGCCGCGGACGAAGAAGGAACCCATCATCAACCGCTCGATGGGCCTGGGGATTACCATCCAGACCATCACTCAGACCGGCGCGGTGCTGACAGCCTTTGGCCTCGGCCTGCTCTGGGAACTCACCGTCCTGGGCCACGGCGTTCCGCAAGGCACAAACGCATTCTCTTTCCTGCTCAACTTTGACTGGCGCAGCGTAGATTTGGATGCAGTCCACACTGCCGAGACGATGGCTTTCATCACGCTCTCGCTGTGCGAACTCTTCCGAGCCTACACCGTCCGCTCGGAACATGCTTCGCTGTTCAGGATTGGTGTGTTCTCGAACAAGTGGATGCAGTACGCGGTGGGTTTTTCGATAGCCCTGCTGTTGCTGGTGTGCACCGTCCCGTTCCTGCAAGGGATTTTCAACACGCATTTTATGTCGCTGCGGGAATGGTCCGTGGTGCTGACGCTTGCGCTTATCCCGGCTGTATCGGAAGAAGTCACCAAATTCTTCCTGCGGCTGCGTGACCGCCGCAAGGCCTCAGCCTAGATTTCCAGAGGGCAGCCCGCAAGGCTGCCTTTTTTTTTCGAGATCAAGGTTTCTATCCAGCCTTCAAACCAACCACCTGTTGAATGATTGTCAATAGAACGCGCGAATTGGGGATACCCGAGGCCGCCGCGCTGGCTCCGCTGAACCAGCCGCCATCTTTTCTGGAGACTTTCAAAATCCCCTGATGGATGGAAACCTCCTTCACGTCCGTCCAAGGATAAGTCTTCTTACCAATCGCAATCCCCGCTTTGCTGATCGCCACCGGCCCGAAGACAATTGCCTGCCCGGCGTTAAACTGGTCGGCGGCACGACCATACAGGAGCGGGAAGATGTTCTGGTCAATATTTATCGCCAGTTCCTCAACTTTTCCTAACGAATCGGCGAGAACCAGGCGTTGGTTCTGGCGATTGTATAATGTGTAGGTATGCGTTGTGCCGGTGTAAATCCCGTTGGTGTAATGGCGTGTGATGGCAGACATCATCGAGATCACGTCCTCCCAGCGCCAGATCAGGAGACCTTTCCGGTCGTTATATGCAAACCCGCTCTCGTAGGTCGCCACGCCCTTGTTCCAGTTAGCATATGTGGCCCAGCCAGCCAGCAACCCAAACGCAAACAGGACAAAGGCAATCACCAGCGGACCGGTCAGCTTATCGTCAATCATGGCCGGGCCGTGCTGCTGGTAGGCCACGTAGGTATCATAAATACCAAATAAGAAAACCAGCACCGCTCCGACAAGGAATATAAAGAAAGTAACCAAGCTGCCCCAGCGGTTCCAACTCTTGAACGGGAAATAGCCGCGCGGCGCGCCCAGACCGATGACTGAGATAAAAGCTTCGGGAATTTGCGGATTGTTCAAGGGCCACTCCGAACAAAAGACCGGGCAAGGATAACCCGGTCAGTGAAGCTTTTAGACAGGCGGCAGGTTGCGTTTCAGGATGGTATACATCCCCAGCGCTTTGACCGCTCCCTCCACCACGCAGGTTGTCGGGTTGTCCACCGAGTAGGCGGGAATACCGAGGGCTTTCGTCAGCAGTTTATCGATCCCGCGCAGCAACGCACCGCCGCCGCACAACGCCACACCCCGGTCAATGATATCGGAGACCAGTTCAGGCGGCGTCTTCTCGAGCACGCGGCGACAAGTCTCAATGAGCTGTTTGAGCGGTTCCTGAAGGGCTTCGACTACTTCACCGGTCGTAATCGTTACCGGGCGCGGCAGGCCGCTGACCTGGTCCTGTCCCTGGACTTCCAGGCCTTCTTCTTTATCTTGCGGAATGGCCGCACCGATCTTGACCTTCAACTGTTCCGCGGTTGTCGGGCCAATGATGACCCCGTATTTTTTTCGCACGTAGGTTACGATGGCCTCATCCAGCTGGAGGCCGCCGGAACGCATCGTTTCCGCAGCGACAATGCCATACAAAGAAATGACCGCGGCCTGCGTGACGCCGCCACCCAGGGAGACGACCATGTTCCCGGATGGCATACCGATCGGCAGGTCCACACCGAGGGCGGCCGCCAGAGGCTGCTGGATGAGATAGGCATCGCGGCTGCCCGCCTGGAGCACAGCCTCGTGGACCGCGCGCGATTCCACACTGGTCACGCCATAGGGGACGGTGATCATCACCCGCGGGCGGAAGACGCGCATCGGCCCACTGACGCGCCGGAGCAGGTGATGCAACAGGGCCTCGGTGATTTCATAGTCTGCCACCACCCCGTTCTGGAGGGGATGCGCGACCTCGATGGTTTCATACGAGACGCGTCCCTGCATTCCCTGCGCTTCCTTCCCGAGCGCAACGATTTTTTGCTCCTGGATGACGATGGCCACAATGGTCGGTTCATCCACCAGAACGCCGCTGGCATCGGCAATCCGGGTCTGGATGGTGCCGAGGTCAATCCCCAGGTCTTTAGAAAGGGAGAACATGGAAGGCATAGATTATCTCAATTCGGTTCAGTCAGTAATCCGGGGGGGTTTGGTAGATGTGTGCCGGTAGCGTTTGACCGCATCCAGTCGCAGGTTGGACTTGCGCAGAGCGGCCTCCATTTTCAAGTAAGCATCCGAGTCGGTTGGAACACCCTTGGCAAGGATTTCTTCAGCGCGCTTGCGAGCGGCTTCGGCGCGCGCCACGTCAATCTCCTCGACATTTTCTGCTGCATCGGCCAGAACTGTGACAATATCCGGCTGGACCTCGGCAACGCCTCCAGCGACCGTAAAGACTTCTTCTTTTCCGCCGGAACGCACTTTAATGATACCAATTTTGAGTGTGGTCAGTAACGGAGCGTGATGAGGCAGGATGCCCATCTCGCCGTCCGTACCGGGAAGGACGACGATATCTACATCCCCTTCAAAGACCATGCGGTCCTGGGAAACAATTTCACAACGAATGGGCATATATCTCATCCTGTCGTTGCGAGGAGGCTACGAAGGAGCCGACAATGCAATCTCCAATTTTCCTCGAGATTGCTCACCTGCACTCCCTGGCACCGCCCGCCAGGGCAGGTGTACAGCAGGTGCAAGTGTCGCCGCCTTCGGCGGCTCGCAATGACACTATTTAGGCGGCCTTTGCCAGCTTCCCGGCTTTCTCGCGCACATCTTCGATGGTACCGGCCATCATGAAAGCCTGTTCAGGCAGGTCATCACACTTGCCATCCAGGATTTCGCGGAAGCCGAGCACGGTCTCTTTGATGGGCACATACTTGCCGGAGGTACCGGTGAACACTTCCGCCACGAAGAACGGCTGCGAGAAGAAACGTTCGATCTTACGGGCACGCGAGACGACCAGTTTGTCGTCTTCGCTCAACTCGTCAATGCCGAGGATGGCTATGATATCCTGCAAATCCTTGTAGCGCTGGAGGATGCGCTGGCACTCGCGGGCAGTGTTGTAATGTTCCACGCCAACGATGTTCGGGTCGAGGATGCGGCTGGTGGAAGCGAGCGGATCCACGGCAGGATAAATGCCTTTTTCGACAATGGAGCGTTCCAGCGCGATGGTGGCATCCAAGTGGGTGAAGGTGGCAACCGGAGCAGGGTCCGAATAATCGTCTGCCGGGACGTAGACAGCCTGCATCGAGGTGATGGACCCGCGACGGGTGGAGGTGATGCGTTCCTGCAGTTCGCCCATCTCCGTGGCCAGTGTGGGCTGGTAACCCACTGCGGAGGGCATACGGCCAAGCAGCGCCGACACTTCCGAACCAGACATGGTGAAGCGGAAGATGTTGTCAATGAATAGGAGCACATCGCGGCCCTGGTCACGGAAATACTCGGCCATCGAAAGCGCAGTCAGCGCCACACGCAGACGGACGCCTGGCGGCTCGTTCATCTGGCCGAAAACCATGACGGTATCTTTCATGACGCCCGACTCGAGCATTTCACGGTAGAGCTGGGTACCTTCGCGGCTGCGTTCCCCCACCCCGGCAAAGACCGAGTTGCCCTGGTGCACCGTGGCAACCGAGCGGATGAGTTCCTGGATGACGATGGTCTTGCCCACGCCGGCACCGCCAAAGATGCCGGTCTTGCCGCCCTTGGTGAAGGGAGCAATCAGGTCAATAACCTTGATGCCGGTTTCGAAAATCTCGGTGCGGGTGGATTGCTCGGAGAAGAGCGGAGCCGGGCGGTGAATGGGGTAGAACTGGTCGGATACGACCGCACCTTTTTCGTCCACCGGGAGACCCAGGACGTTGAAAATGCGGCCGAGGGTCGCGACCCCCACCGGGACCATGATGGGTGCGCCGGTAGCCTTGGCCGGGAGACCGCGCTGCAAGCCGTCGGTGGTATCCATCGAAACACAACGCACCCTGTTCCCGCCCAGGTGTTTTTCCACTTCCAGCACCAGATTTCCGCCGCTTTCGCGTGGGATTTCGAGCGCTTCAAAAACATTCGGGAGTTCACCCTCGGGGAACTCCACATCCACAACACTTCCCTGAATCTGGATCACACGTCCAGTTGCTTTCGCCATTTGCTTCCTCCGGTAAAATTACTTTTGCTAGTAACGACTTCAGTCGTACCTGACGACTAAAGTCGTCACTACTTTTATCCTTGGATCGCCTTGGCCAGTGCTTCCGCACCGCCGGCAATATCCAAGAGATCATTGGTAATCGTTTGCTGACGTGCCTTGTTATATTGCAGTTGCAGGTCGCCGACCAGTTCGATGGCATTATCGGTGGCGTTACGCATGGCCACCATGCGGGCGGCATGCTCCGACGCCAGCGACTCAAGGATCGCCTGGTAGACCTGCAAGGCCGTGAAGCGCGGGATGATTTCGTCCAGAATTTCGCGCTCGGTTGGTTCATAAATATAAGCGGCCGTCAGGTGCTGGTGTGCAAAATCCTGCACCCGCCCGGCCTCATCGCCGACTTCCAGCGGCAGTAGTTTTTTAACTACCGCCTCCTGCCTGGCCATGTTGACGAAGTCGGTATAGATCAGATAAACCTCGTCCGCTTCACCTTTGAGAAACTCATCCACGGCCATGCGGCCAATCGCCGAGACATCTGCAAAAGACGGTGCAGCCGGCAGGTTGCTGAACTCGGCAATCACCTGCCTGCGCCGCCGCATAAGCATATCCCGTCCTTTGCGCCCGACGGCGATGTAACGCACCGGGGTCTCAGAATGACCGAAACGCTGGGTGACGTAGCGGATGACATTGGTGTTGTACGCGCCCGCCAGTCCCCGGTCGCCGCTGACGACCAGCACGAGCACATTACGGACCTGGGACCTGTGCGTCAAAAGCGGATGCAGGTTCTCCCGCCCCGGCTGTCTGGCGATATGCGTCAGCACCTGCCAGGCCTTGGAAGCGTAGGCACGCGTCGCCGAGACCGCCGCCATCGCCTTGCGGACTTTGCTGGCAGAGACTGCTTCCAGGGCACGCGTCACCTGCGAGATGTTTTTGACACTGCGGATTCGCATCCGCATTTCACGAGCTGAAGCCATACTCTTTTCTTTATCCTATTGCCAAGTCACCTGGAAAGCAGACAGGGCCTCGCGCAGCTTCTTTTCGTTTTCTTCGGTGATGCGCTGGTTGGCAGCAATATCCCCGGCGATTTCCGGATGGGAGCTGGAAAGATAACGCAGGATTTCGACTTCCCACTTTCTCATCTTTTCGACCGGCACGTGGTCGGCATAGCCGTTAGTTCCGGCGAAAAGCACGATCACCTGGTTCTCCAGAGACATCGGTTCGTATTGGGG
>JADGQD010000066.1 GCA_017882065.1 Anaerolineales bacterium
CAACAGTAAACATAACCACCCACACTGCCAGGGTGGATTATGAATAAACGTCAAGCGGGATACCCGGAACGAAGAAAAGGCCGATGGCCGCCAGAGCCAGCACCAGACCAGCCGCCAGCAGCCATTTTCCACCATACGCATTCACCGGGTACCAGATGTCGGGATTTTCCATCGTTTTCTTCACTCTGAAACCGTATAATCCATTGGGAGGAATTTTACCCATGATCAGCGGCACAGAAAGAGCCGTTAAAAGCTCACCACTGAAAAGGAACATTAGCATCAGAATTAACATTTATTCCTAAAATTGTAAAATAGAATTTCCAGGCACTTAGTCTTTTTTTAATAATTCCCCAATGCGCCGACGGAATATCTCCATATCAAACGGCTTGGACCAGATGTCGTTCGCCCCAGCCTCCAGCGCCTGCGCACGCTCTCCATCGCTGCTCATGGCAGTCAGCATCACTATTGGCATTTCCGTACTGAATGGTGGCTGCCGCATCTTCTGGCACAACTCGTACCCGTTCATTTCCGGCATCATCACGTCCAGAAGGGCCAGGTCGGGCATTTTTTGCTCAGCCGATTGAATTGCTTCCAAACCGCTGTGAGCCATCGTCACCTGATAGCCTTCCAATTCCAGTATTTTTGCCAGCAGGACCAAATTGAGATCATTATCGTCAACAACCAATATGTGATACGGCATGAGATTTACCACCTTTACCTGTAGAATACACGATTAACCGCAAACTCGTCAAGCCACAAAATGGTTCTTTGGGAATCGCCGTGCCGATGGGAATTCCCAAAGTCCCCACAAAATGTGAGGTCGGCTATAATGAGCGCAACCGGAGGAGCCATGCCAAACGTCTATGCTTCGCAACACCCGCTCGTAGCCCATAAACTATCCCGGCTGCGCGACAGGAACACCGAACCCAAAAAATTTCGCGAACTCGTACGCGAGATTGCCGCCCTGCTGGCCTACGAAGCCACCGCGGACCTGGTCACCGTTCCTCGGCCACTGGAGACGCCGCTCAATTCGATGACCGGCGCAGAACTGAAAGAGAAAATCGGCCTGGTCCCGATCCTGCGGGCCGGATTGGGGATGGTGGAGGGATTCTGGGAATTAATGCCCACCGCCGAG
Organism: Anaerolineales bacterium; assembly: GCA_017882065.1. Lineage (GTDB taxonomy): Bacteria > Chloroflexota > Anaerolineae > Anaerolineales > Villigracilaceae > UBA877. The sequence goes on from JADGQD010000066.1 coordinate 1,136, forward strand.
GTCTGGCACATCGGCCTGTATCGGGATGAGAAGACGCTCATGCCGGTGCAATACTACAACAAACTGCCGGTCGAGCCGACCATATCCGTCTGTCTCATTCTGGACCCGATGCTGGCCACCGGCGGTTCAGCGGTTGCCACCACCGACATCGTAAAGCGCTGGGGCGTGAAGAAAATCAAGTTCGTCGGCGTGATCGGCGCACCGGAAGGTATTGCCGCCATGCAGAAGGCTCATCCGGATGTACCCATTTACCTGGCCGCCATTGACGACCACCTGAACGAACGCGGCTATATCGTGCCGGGGCTGGGCGACGCCGGAGACCGTCAATTTGGGACGGGATGAGGCGTTTGCAGAAAAAAGGCAGACTGTAATTGAGTGCCGATTGGCACTTACGTATTCTCTTTTCCTATGCTTCACAAAGGAGATGGGAGATGAAAGCTGATTCAAGCCTTCCAATGAGTGCATCATCGTCAGCCTACATCCACCCCGGTCAACCTTGTCAGGATCCGGTGCAATAACAAAAACGGTAAAATCAACAAGATATGCAGCACGCCGCTCAGCCCGAAGATCATCGCCAGCGCCTGCAGAAACCGGTTGAACGGCGGGGCCAGGTTCGCCAGCATCCAGGCTCCCGCCCCGGCAAGGATCGCGGCCACCACCAGCCCCACAATCAAAAATCCCAATGGCAGCCAGGCATGCCGGTCAGACTGCGAGGGCATCATGGTGCTGCTGATGGTAAAGGTCAGGTAGAACCACAGCCAGAAATCGGGGGACTTTGGCACAGACGCCAGGATAGCCCAGAACGAACCCCAATCGGCGCTGCGCATCAGATCCCATAGCGGCAGGATGTGCATTTGAACTATGGCTGCATACGCCACAAACAGGCTGCCCGTCACCATCGGGGCGGCGCCAATCAGCGCATCACGCACAAAGCCGCCGGAAACGGTCTCGACATATCCCAAGCGCAGTTTGCCATCTGGCTGTGCTTGAGGGATGAGCGAGAATTTCCCCGTCCACACGCCTAGCAGTTTCGCGGAGAGAAAATGACTGAGTTCATGGAGCATTACGCCGGGGAAGAAAATCAGGGCGAAGAGCACCTGCGTCACACCGGGGCGCCTGGTTAGGATGAGGAAGAATGCCTGAATCTCACGGTGCAAGAGACGCTGTAGGAAAACGAACACCGCCAGCGCGACCAACAGCCAGAGCAGACCATCAAACGCCGTGATGTAGCTCAAATGATCACTCCAGATTCAACCGTAGTGACGCGAAGGATAAATTCATTCGCGTCACTCCTCTTTTCATGAACTTCGCGTTTAAGCTCGTTCTGCCGCCGCGCGCACAATTGCGACGAACTCGTCCACTTTCAGACTCGCCCCACCGACCAGCGCCCCGTCAATCTCGGGCTGGCCAAAAAACTCGACCGCGTTGGCCGCCGTCACCGAGCCGCCGTAGAGCACACGGATGGCCTGTGCAGTCGCTTCACCACACATCTCAGCCAGCGGCTTGCGGATGAAATCACGGATGACCGCATTGGCATTCTCGCCGGTGGAGGCGCGCCCGGTCCCGATGGCCCAGACCGGTTCGTAGGCAACAACGATGTGCGCTGCAAATTCAGGGTCGAGGCCTTTTAGACCCTCCCGGATCTGGCGTAAAACCACTTCCGCGGTCCGGCCGGACTCGTACTCGGCCAGAGTCTCGCCGACGCACACAATCGGGACCAGGTTCGAGGTTCGCGCCGCAGCGGTTTTCTTGTTTACCGTCTCGTCGGTCTCGCCAAAATACATCCGACGTTCGGAGTGACCGATGATGACGTACTCGCAAAACTCCGCCACCATCCCCGGCGCAACTTCGCCGGTGAATGCGCCTTTGGCTTCCCAGTGCATATCCTGTGCCCCCAGGCCGATATCGGTACCCTGAAGGAGCGCGGCGACCGGGAAGAGCGCCATGAACGGCGGGCAGAGTACCTTTTCCACGCCTTTGACCTCGCGCAAAGCCAGGCTCATCTCAGCGACGAGTGTGCGGGCTTCCGCAATAGTTTTATTCATTTTCCAGTTTCCAGCCACAAATGGTGTCCGCATTATGGTAATGTCCCTTCTATGTTCGCTACTTCGGTGAGCATCCAGCCCTTTATAGCCGGATTATTTCTTAATTTTGCCAATGCTGTCAGCGCTGCATGAGGCTGACCGGTTTTGGCATCGAATTCCGCTTGAAGCAGGTGAGCCTCCGGTTTGTCAGGCTTGCTTTTCAATAGTTGGTTTACTATCCTGCGCGTGGGCCTTTTTACCATAATAGAACGTATAGCGCGCTAAGGTTGGCATTCCAGTAAGCCAGAGCAACGTGCACCTGAGCATCAGGATCGTCGGGATGCTGAGCCGCATATTGCTCGACCCGGGGAACATTCATAGAAACACAGGACGGGCACCATACCCGTCCTGTAGATCTGCACCTATTTATTCAGCAACGCCGACACACCCGGCAGTTCCTTGCCTTCCAGGAACTCCAGTGAGGCACCCCCACCGGTGGAGACGTGCGTCATCTTGTTGGCGACGCCCGCCTTCTTGACCGCGCTGGCGCTATCGCCGCCGCCGATGACGGTGGTTGCGCCGGATTCAGCCAGCAGTCTCGCCAGGGCAAAGGTCCCTTCGGCGAACCTGGGCATCTCGAACACGCCCACCGGGCCATTCCAGACAATCAGTTTGGCGCCCTTGAGGGTTTCTTTGTATAGTTCCATGGTCCTGGGACCGACGTCCATCATGCGCCAGCCAGCAGGTATTTTGTCTACTTCCACAGTCCTGCTATTGGCTTCAGCCTCGAATTTGTCGGCGATAACCGCATCCACTGGCAGCACGATCCGGCTGCCGGATTTAGCCAGGATGGCTTTCGCCGTGTCAACTGAACCGGCTTCCACCAGACTGTCTTGCATGTTCAAGCCTTCGGCGGCCAGGAAAGTATTTGCCATTCCGCCGCCGATGATGAGTTTGTCACATTTGGCAAGCAGGTTATCCACAACCAGAATTTTGTCGCTGATCTTGGCGCCGCCTAAAATGGCAATATAAGGATGCTCGGGGTTGGCTGTGGCGCGGCCAAGGTACTCGAGTTCCTGTTCCATCAGGAAGCCGGAAACAGCCGGGAGGAAGTGCGCCACGCCCTCGGTAGAGGAGTGGGCACGGTGTGCCGAGCCGAACGCGTCGTTGACGTAAACGTCCCCAAGCGCGGCCATCTTCCTGGCCAGTTCCAGGTCATTCTTTTCTTCTTCGGGATGGAAGCGGGTGTTCTCCAGCATGAGGACTTCGCCCGGTTTGAGAGCTTTCGCCAATTTCTCCACTTCCGGGCCGACGCAATCCGGCGCCATCTGGACCGGCATGCCGAGGTGACCAGCCAAGACTTCCGCCGCCGCCTTCAGGCTGAACTCGGGGTCGAATCCGCCCTTCGGGCGTCCTAAATGGCTCATCAGGAGCAGGGAGGCACCCTGGTCGAGAACGTACTTGATCGTAGGAAGAGCGGCCGTGATGCGTGTATCGTCGGTGACTTTGCCGCCTTCCATCGGGACGTTGAAGTCCACGCGCATCAGGACGCGCTTGCCCTTCAGGTCAATATCTTTTACGGTCTTTTTATTCATAGAAACTCCATCTACTCAAGTAATTAGGAAATCAGGTAAGCAGGCTATCAAAACCGCCCGGATTACTTGATCCCTATCTCCTGATCATCTAAAGCGATCTTGCCATCAGCGCAGCCAGGTCTGCCGTGCGGACAGAGTAGCCCCATTCGTTATCGTACCAGGCAACGACCTTGACGAAGTTGTTCTCGGCTTTGCCCAGAACACTGGTAAACGGCAGGTCCACGGAAGCGCTGTGCGGATCGCCTTTGTAGTCAATGCTGACCAGCGGTTCGTCCATCGCCTGGAGAATGCCTTTATTGCGCGGCAACTTGGCGGCATCGCGGAAGGCCTGGCGCAATTCGTCGGTAGTGGTGGCCTTCTCAAGTTCAGCAGTAAAGTCCACCACAGAGACGGTCGATGTCGGGACACGCAGGGCGTAACCGTCGAACTTGCCCTTCAGGTCGGGAATGACCAGGGAAATGGCTTTGGCGGCGCCGGTGGTCGTCGGGATGATGTTCATCGCGGCAGCGCGCGCACGGCGAAGGTCCGAGTGCGGCATATCGAGGATCTTCTGATCATTGGTGTAAGCATGGATGGTGGTCATAAAAGCGCGTTTGATGACGTACTTGTCATGCACAACTTTCGCCGCCGGAGCGAGGCAGTTCGTGGTGCAGGATGCATTTGAGACCACGTTGTGCGTCTTCGGGTCGTACTTGTCTTCGTTCACACCCATAACGATGGTGATGTCTTCTCCTTCGGAAGGCGCGGAAATGATGACTTTCCTGGCGCCACCGGCGGTAATGTGATTGACCGCACCCTTGACGGTCTTGCCCTTCTTGTTGACGCCGTCTTCTTTGATAGTGAAGAGACCGGTGGACTCGATAACGATCTCCACGCCCATGTCTTTCCACGGAATTGCGGCTGGATCGGTCTCTTTGAAAGCCGTAACCTTCTTACCATCAATGAGAAGATGATCCTCGGCAAATTCAACCGTGCCTTCGAAACGACCATAGTTCGAGTCGTACTTGAGCAAGTGCGCCATGGTTTTCATGTCGCCAATATCATTGAAAGCAACTACTTCCAATGCATCGGGATAATAATCCCGAATGGCCTTCAAGACCTGACGGCCAATCCGACCAAAACCATTGATACCTACTTTGACAGTCATATTTAATCTCCTTAGGAATGAGTGTAATTTCAACGCTATTGCGTTGCTTGTTCCTTCACAATCGGCCCGGTACGCTCATTATACAAATCCATCAACACCTGGGCCAGTTTTACCGCGTCGTGATGTCCCGGCTGCCGGTGGTCCGCAAGGTCGGAAAGATACAAACGGGAATCGCGTTCAAGTGCCTCATCCACCCTTACCCACTGCATGCCATTTTCTAATTTTCCATCATACCATGAATTACAAATGATAACTTCCACAAGTTCGGAGCCAACCAATTCCTCCAGGGTACGGATATGATCTCCGGAAGTATACATGTCCGTCTCACCTTGCTGTGTAGAAACGTTTGATATAAAGATTTTTAACGCCCGGCTGGACCGAATCGCGTCGAGCAGGTCGCCTACGAGGATATTGGGCAGGATACTGGTATACAGGCTGCCAGGGCCGATGACGATCATATCCGCCGCCAGAACCGCCTGGATGACAGGCGGGAACGCCGAAGCATTATCCGGTTCGAGCCAGACCCGGCACACGCGTCCTGCCGTCTGGGGAATCTGGCTCTCACCCTCCACTCGAACCTCGGTCTGGGCATTCGGCAACTGGACATCTGCCACCAGTCGGACATTGTGCAACGTGGCCGGGAGCACCTGCCCATGCACCGAAAGGGCGCGCCCCGATTCGGCAATCGCCTTCTCGAAACTACCGGTAATGTCGGAGAGGGCAGAAATAAACAGGTTTCCGAACGAATGCCCACCCAGACCAGTATCTTCTCCAAACCGGTACTGGAATAGTTGCGTCAACAGGGCTTCCTCATCAGAGAGCGCCGCCAAGCAATTGCGGATGTCGCCCGGCGGAAGGATGCCCAGACTGCGCCGCAATTCACCCGAAGAACCACCGTCATCCGCCACCGATACGACTGCCGTCAGGTTATTGGTATATCCCTTCAGCCCGCGCAAGACAGTGGCGATTCCATGCCCGCCGCCGATGGCAACAATCTGTGGCCCACGCTCGCGGCGACGGTAATCGGTCACCTGGTCCACCAGCCGCTGGCCGGGCCGCAGGAACGGCACAAGCAGGGAACGGTTGAGTCTCCAAATACCCAGGCCGATCAATCCAAACCCAATCCCGACAAAAATAAGAATGCGCCATGGACGCGTCAGGAAACGCAAGGATATAAAGGAAATAATCGGCAACCACCAGGTATCTGGGGCTGAACGGTACATATCCAGCAAAAAAATTGCCAGACCGGTTCCGATGAGCGTAATTCCAGCCAGCAAGACCAGAAACCAACGTTTTACGCCAATACCAGGGACAAACCAAGGAATGAATCGAGAAAAAACCCGCCAGATGGAACGATACCAAGCGTCATGCCGCCTAAACATCACAAAGATGATAGCAGTTTTTAAGGGAATAGTCAACCAGAAGCCGAAGTTTTTGGGAATCACCGTAACGATTCCCAAAGAACCGATTCCGTGTAAAGTTGGGGTTTCCGGGAATCGTCGTGGCGATGGGGTTATTCGGGGGTGTTGGGCGGGCGAAGCCCCGCCCAACACCCCCGAATCTTTCCCTCTATCACAGAATTACCCAAAGACCCTAAAAGATGTTCTTGCTATCGGCATGTTATAATTTCGAACATGAGCGTCATTGTTGCAATAGACATCGGCGGCACCCAGTTACGGGTTGCAGTTTATCCCCGTAATGGAACAACACCCATCACCATACAACATACTGCTTCGCGTGGCATGGAAGACGGTGTTTTCGAGCGCTTGACCGCCCTGATTGACACCATCTGGCCGAAGGGACCGGTGGATGCAATCTCTGTCGGTGCTCCAGGTCCAATCAATCCATACACCGGGACAATCATCTCCACCCCCAATATTCCTGCCTGGACCCACTATCCGCTGGCCGAATTGCTCTCCAAACAATATCAAGTGCCGGCTTATCTGGGGAACGATGCCAACCTGGCTGCCCTGGGTGAATGGAACTACGGAGCCGGACAGGGCCATCACGATGTGGTTTATCTCACCATCAGCACCGGGATTGGGGGGGGTGTCATTAGCAGCGATATGCTCATCGAAGGCTGTTGTGGGATGGCCACCGAACTCGGGCATGTTATCGTCCTCCCCGGCGGACCGGTCTGTTCCTGCGGCGTACCTGGTCATCTGGAAGCCATCGCCTCTGGACCAGCGATTGCAAGATACGTCAACGAACAGATTGCCGATGGCCGGGTATCCATCCTCCGGTCCAGAACGGAGCTCAGTGCTCGCGATGTAGCGGAAGCCGCCAAACAGGGTGACGAACTGGCAAAAGAAGCCTTCGTCCGTGCGGGTGGTTTTATCGGTCAGGCAGTAGCAGAATTCCTGCATATCTTCAATCCATCCATTGTTATCTTCGGCGGTGGTGTATCTCAGAGCGGCAGGTTGATCCTTGATCCAATCGAAGAATCCATGAAACGTAACATCATGGACAAATCTTATTTGGAAGGGTTGCAGATCACGACCGCCAAATTGGGCGATGTTGCCGGCTTGCTCGGTGCACTTGCTCAGGCGCATATTCGTCTTTCCAAAGCTGGATAATTCACAAAAAGGAGAAGTATATGGAACCGCTTAAGTTACCAGGGCCGAAGGCCAGGGCATTAATCAAGCGTGATTCGGCCGTCATTTCGCCATCCTATCCGCGCGGGGTTCCATTCGTCATGGATCATGGCAAGGGTACCGAAGTCTGGGATGTGGACGGCAACCGTTTCCTGGATTTTGCAGCCGGGATTGCTGTCGTTTCCACCGGCCATAGCCACCCCAAAGTGGTCAAGGCCATTCAAGAACAGGCTGAACAATTTATTCATATTTCTTCCGATTTTTATCACGAAAAATGGATTGCGCTGGGAGAAAAGCTTGACGAGATTGCTCCCTTTGGGGAAGCAGCCTCTTCGTTTATGACCAATTCCGGCACCGAAGCGGTCGAGACTGCCATTAAATTAGCCCGTTACCACAGCGGACGGACGAATTTTATCGGCTTTACCGGTGCCTTTCATGGCCGTACGATGGGTGCGGTGACCTTCACTGCCAGTAAGACCACCCACCACCGTGGTTTTTATCCCCTGATGAACGGCGTCGTTCACGCTCCATTCCCGAATCCCTACCGCCCCATCCTCGACCGGCAGACTGGCGAGGATTACGGCGAGACGGTCGTCCGCTATATCGAGGACGAAATCCTCGGTCATATTGTCCCGCCGGAAGAAGTGGCTGGCATCCTGGTTGAATCCATCCAGGGCGAAGGCGGTTACATCGTCCCCCCGCCCGGGTTTTTCCCGGCGCTGCGCGAACTGTGCGATAAACATAATATCTTGTTGATCGCGGATGAGGTCCAAAGCGGAATGGGCCGTACCGGAAAATGGTGGGCCATCGAACACTTTGATGTGGAACCGGATATCATCACCGCAGCCAAGGGCATCGCTTCCGGGATGCCGCTGGGCGCCTGTATCGCCCGTAATTCCGTGATGACCTGGCCGCGCGGCTCGCACGGCAACACTTTCGGCGGTAACCCGATTTCCTGCGCGGCGGCCCTGGCGACCATTGACCTGATCGAAAACGGATACATGGAAAATGCTGCCACGGTCGGCGACTATGCGCTAGATGCCTTGCATGAGATCATGGCGCGTCACCCGTCCATCGGGGATGTGCGCGGTATCGGCTTGATGATCGGTGTTGAATTCGTCAAGGACCGCAAGAGCAAGGTCCCGGCGGA
>JADGQD010000212.1 GCA_017882065.1 Anaerolineales bacterium
GGCCATAATCCCGTCTTGCACGAGGGCTTCCAGCCGTTGCCGCTCCAGAGTCCGTTTGCGGCTGGGGGTGCGCAGCAAATCGGCTTTGGCATTGCGCCCATCCTCGATGCGGATGGCAATCTCGAATTCCTCGTCCGCTTTGAGCAGCGGGACGCGCGACATCTCTTTGAGATACATGCCCACTGTATCATCGCTGGAATAATCGCTGACTACAGGCTCCGGTTCGGCCCAAGGTTCCAGACCCGGTACGACCAAAAGGTCAGCGGGAGGGGCGTCCAATACTTCGGGGTCCACCACGTCCACACCCCGGTTGCGCAGAGCCAGCATGATAACAGACAGCCGTTCGGCATCCTCACCCACTTCGGGAGAGACTTCCAGCAGGTCGTCGGTAGTCAAATAGCCCTGCACGGAGGCTTTCTCCAGAAGCAGGCTCAAGACTTCCCGGTTGCGATGGTGTCGGTCAAGTGGCGCCAATTATTACCCTCCTCACCAGGCGCATCCTACTTCAAAAGGTCCTTCAACGCCGCGAACGGCGAATCGGGCTCGGGCCGGTGTCCACAGGTGGTCTGGTTCAGGTTCTCACCGCAGACCGGGCACAGGCCTTTGCAGTCCGGTTTACACACCGGGCTGATGGGGAATTCGAGCAAGGCATATTCGCGCAACAACGGCTCCAGGTCAATCTGGGCGTCCTCCGGCACGAGCAGGCCGGAATCGGTGATATTGCGTTTATCGAAAGCATACAGGTCGGAGAACGACCAATTGAGGGGTTGGGAAAAGGTTTCCAGGCAGCGGACGCATTCCAGGTCCGCGGCTGCTCCGAACTTGCCCTGGAGCAGCAGTCCTTGCTGGGTGCGGTCAAAACACGCCGTGCCAGTAAAATTAACCACCGTCAGATCCTCCTCAAAGCGCATCTTTTCGTAGTCGAAATTAAAATCACGGCGCGTACCGATTGGCGATTTGATTAGGAATCCGACGTTGAGCCGCAGTGGACGACGAAGGTTAGTCACATGAATACTTCTATACGCAAGTTTGGGAACGCCTTCATTCTAGCACAGCGGAGACTCGAAGTCAAGAATTCTTTAAGGTTCAGGCAAGGTGTTCATAAAGAGTTAAATATCATAAAAGTAGGGATAAATCATTGACTTTTCGTAAAAATGTCTCTATACTATTAATAGATTTCCGCCAATTTTTTTTACTAAGGAGGAGAAAGCAAAATGGATGCACATCCCTGGTTAGCGCACTACGATAAAGGAGTCCCGCAAACAATCAAATATCCATCAGTTCCCCTTTTCTATTTCCTGGAGGAATCGGCGAGGAAATATCCCGATCAGCCCTGCACCATCTTCAAGGGCGCGGCAATTTCCTTCCGGGAAATGGACGCCATCACCGATAAATTGGCCGCCGCCCTGGCAGGTCTGGGCGTCAAGAAGGGCGATCGCGTGGGGATGTTCATCCCCAACACACCGCAGTTCGTCATGGTCTACTTTGGGATCCTCAAGGCAGGCGGGGTGGTCGCCGCAATCGACTCACGCTACACAGCGCCTGAGATTATTCATCAGGCCAATGATTCTGATATCGAGATCATGTTCGTGATGAGCAATTTCTACAAGCTAATGAAGACCGCCCAACCCAAGACCAAGATCAAGACGCTGATCGTGACGAACATCAAGGAGACACTGCCACCCGCCTTGAAAGTCCTTTTCTCGCTGCTCAAGGAGAAGAAAGGCGGCTTTCGCGTGGAACTGGCGTCTGGCGATATCTGGCTGCAAGACCTGCTTGCCAGGAACAAGCCTGAAGACCGCCCCAAACTGAATATCGGGCCGGATGACATCGCCCTGTTCCAGTACAGTGGTGGCACCACCGGTGTCTCCAAGGCAGCAGTGGCCATGCACAGCAACCTGGTTGCCAATACCCTCCAGATCGTCTCGTGGATGACCGACCTGCATGCCGGGAAGGAGACTGTGCTAATGGCCATCCCGCTCTTCCACGTGTACGGCATGGTGGCTGGTATGCTCTTTGCGATCTCCTCGGGTGCCAGCATGGTGATGGTTCCCAACCCACGTGACATGCCGGATTTGCTGGACAATATCAAGAAGTTCCGCCCATCCGTCTTCCCCGGTATTCCGATGCTGTATAATGCCATCAACAACCGTCCAGATGTTATCGCTGGAAAATATGACCTGGGCTCGATCAAGGCCTGCATCTCCGGCTCTGCGCCATTGATGCGCGAAACAAAGGAACGGTTCGAAGCGCTCAGCGGCGGCAAGGTCGCCGAGGGCTACGGGCTTTCGGAAGCGCCAACCGCCACCCACTGCAACCCGCTTATGGGTGTCAATAAAACCGGCTCGATCGGCATGCCCTTTCCTGACGTGGATGCAAAAATCATCAGTCTGGATGACGGTGAGACAGAAATGAAGATCGGCGAGATCGGCGAACTGGTCATCCACGGCCCGCAGGTGATGAAAAGCTATCACAACATGCCCATCGAAACAGCCAACACCCTGCGCAAATTGAAAGATGGCAAGGTGTGGCTCTTCACCGGCGATATCGCCCGTATGGACGAGGACGGCTACTTTTACATCGTGGATCGCAAGAAGGAACTGATCAAACCCGGCGGTGAGCAGGTCTGGCCGCGCGAAGTGGAAGAAATCATCGCCACCCATCCGAAAGTATTGGAAGTTGGCGTGGCTGGCATTCCCGATCCTCTCCGCGGCGAGGCGGTCAAGGCTTGGGTGGTGGTTAAGCCCGGCGAAACCATGACCGAGGATGAGGTCAAGGAATGGTGTACCAAGAGCCTGGCGAAATATAAAATCCCCAGGCAGGTCGAGTTTCGTCACGAACTGCCCAAGACCACCGTCGGCAAGGTCCTGCGCCGCGAGTTGGTAAGGCAGCATAACGAGGCGGGGGGCAAGTAAAACGAAGAGCCTGACTAAATTT
>JADGQD010000067.1 GCA_017882065.1 Anaerolineales bacterium
AATTCCTGGTTATTCTTGGTTTTGGAGATGCGCTGTAAAAGCGCCTCGGTTGCCACCGCCGCATCCATACCTGCCCCCTGCGGCGGCGGGGACACCATCTGGATATACATGCGGCGCATGGTCCAGACACGCTGAAGAATATCAGGGCCGAGCAGCAAATCTTCGCGGCGGGTGGACGAACGCTCGATGTCCACAGCCGGGAAAATGCGGCGTTCCTGAAGTTTACGCGTCAGGATCAATTCCATGTTGCCGGTGCCCTTGAACTCTTCGTAGACCACATCGTCCAGGCGGGAACCGGTATCCACCAGGCAGGTGGCAATGATGGTCAGCGAGCCGCCTTCTTCGATGTTACGCGCCGCCCCGAAGAAATGCTTGGGCGGATACAAAGCCGAGGGGTCCATACCACCTGAAAGCGTGCGCCCCGATGGGCTGACAACCAGGTTATAAGCCCGCGCCAGGCGGGTGATGGAGTCCACCAAAATAACCACGTGGCGGCCAATCTCGGTCAGGCGCTTGGCCCGGTCGAGGACGATTTCGGCTGTGCGGACGTGGGAGGTAACCGGCTCGTCGAAAGTCGAGGCGACCACTTCGGCATCTACTGAGCGGTCCATATCGGTAACTTCTTCCGGACGTTCCCCGATCAAGGCAACCATCAGAGTCACATCCGGGTATTGCGTAGAAATCGCGTTGGCGATCTGTTTCAGGATGGTGGTCTTACCGGCTTTGGGCGGTGAGACAATCAGCCCACGCTGGCCGCGCCCAATGGGAACGATCAGGTTGATCAGGCGGGTGGCGAGGATGTCGCCCCTGGTTTCCAGGTCAAAGCGCCGGTCGGGAAAGATCGGGGTAAGGTCCTCGAAGCGCGGCCGCCGGCGGGCCTCTTCCGGATCAATCCCGTTGACAGATTCAACTTTGATCAGTCCATAGTGCCGCTCTGATTCGCGCGGCGGGCGGACATGGCCAACCACCAAGTCGCCGGAGCGCATTTCATAGCGCCTGAGCTGTGCCTGCGAGACGTAAACATCGTCTTCGCCAATGTTGTAGCGCGCCGAGCGCAGGAAACCGATGCCTTCGCTCATGATCTCAAGGATACCGCCGCGCATGTCGATGCCCTGCTGGGCCGCCTCCGCTTGGCAGATGCCCAGGATGAGGGCTTCTTTTTTCATGCGGAGGGCATTTGACACGTTGAATTCCTTGGCCATGCTGCGCAATTCAGCCAAGGGTTTATTTTCGAGTTCAAGAATGTTCATTTCGCTTTCTCAAGGTGTGGTTTGAAAGATGGGAATATGGGAATAGTCAAACAACAAGCGCCCCCAGGGCGGGCTTGTTTGGGTAATTCGATTTTAAGAGGTTGGGTAAGGGTTCAGATAAATCAACTTGTCATCCTGACAGGATGAACCAAGCGGTCAAGTTCGTGCGGATTATAGCATGTAACCATAGGTGGTGCAAGCGGTTCATGCCCCAGTTCTGTCAGACAGAATGCGGTTCTGCAAATCCCATAGACGGCGGTAGAGACCGCCCATAGCAAGCAGTTTGGCATGGGCGCCTCTCTCGATAATGCGTCCGTGGTCAAGTACAAGGATTTCATCCATATTCTCCAGCCCCACCAGCCGGTGGGTGATGAGCAGGAGTGACTGGCCACGTGTCAGCGTGAAAAGTATATCGAGGATAAGCCGCTCGGTGAGCGGGTCAAGGTTGGCGGTCGGTTCATCCAGCAGGAAGATGGGAGCATTTTTTAGCAAGGCACGCGCAATCGCCAGCCGCTGGCGTTCCCCACCACTGAGGCGAAAACCGCGTTCGCCGATGATCGTTTCATAACCCTTCGGCAACCCAACAATGAATTCATGGATTTGCGCCCGTTGCGCGGCGTTCTGGACATCGGACTCGGTCGCCGTTGGCCGGGCCAGGAGCAAATTCTGACGGATGGTATCGTTAAAGAAATACGTCCGCTGGGAGATGAAGCTGACCAGCCGCCGCACATCCTCCTGGGCAAATTCGTGAATGTCGCGGCCATCCAGCAAAATCCGGCCCTGCGAGTAGTCCCAGAAGCGCAGCAGAAGATTCGCCAGCGTGGACTTCCCCGCTCCACTCGGCCCGACGATAGCAATCCGTTTTCCGGGAGCCAGGTGGAAAGTAATATCCTGCAAAGCAGGCTGGGATTGGCCGGGGTAAGAAAACGCGAGATTTGTTATTCGTAATTCGTGATTGGTGATGGGTGATTCGGACAACGAATCGCGACGAACGGACAATGATTCTCGGACTATCGGTTGCGCATCCACCACTTCAAACAGCCGTCGGGCGGATTGCAGGCTGGACGAAAGCGTCTGTGCGGCTAGCGGGAGAGGTATGACCGCTTCGAACCCAGCCAAAGCCGACAGAGTCAGCACGGCCAGCATCATACCGGAGATCTGTCCCGTCGCGACCAGAGGAATGGCAAGCGCCAGCACTGACAGCATCCCCAGGTTCACCAGAAGAGTGGTCAGCGCACTGGAAAATCCGGTGAGCGAGGCGAGATGCCGTTGGATCTGGCCGTAGGCTTTTCCATCTTCTCCAAGATTCTCGGAGTAGTCGGCTCCACGGTCAAAAACGAGCAAATCCGCCAGGCCCTGAATGCCGTCCACCAGGCGGGCCTGGAGTGCGGCACGGCGGGAGACAAGCTCGGTCCCGGCGCGGCGGCTGAGAGCCCAGGAGAGCAGCGGTACGCCAGTCCCAAGCACGAGCGTAAATGCCAGGTAGATCCAGGCCAGGTGCAGGTCATACCGGCCAAAGAAACTCGTCATCCCAGCCGCAATGACAGTCGCCACCAGCGGCGGAGCGACCACGCGCACATAAAAGTTCTCCAAAGTTTCCACGTCGGCGACGATGCGGGATAGCAAGTCGCCAGAGCGGTACTGCATCAGCCGGGCCGGAGCGAGTGGTTCCAGCGCCCGGTAGAACCAGGCGCGCAGGCGGGCAAGCAGGCGGAAGGTTACGTTGTGGGAAGCCAGGCGTTCCGCGTAGCGGAAGACGCCGCGCGCAATCCCGAAGAAACGCACGCCAACGATGGCGACCAGTAATGTGCCAAGCTGCGGGTGCAGCGCGGCAGCTGAAATCAGGAAAGCGGATGTGCCCATCAGACCGACATTGCTCCCGACCGTCAGCACGCCGAGCAGCACCGAAAGCGCCACCCAGCCCCAGGAGTCATTCAAGAAATGCAACAGGCGGAAAGCAATTGGTAGTTGGTGTTTGACAGTGGAGTCCTGCCGGTTGGATTCAGAACTGCGCAGGCTCGATGACTCAAATCCACTATTTACTTCCTGCTTTTGTGATTGGGTGGTTAAGGTCGCTGTTTCCGTGGCAGCGCCTACCAGCCGGGAATAGATACCACCCTGCGCCAGCAGTACGCGATGCGTACCTTCTTCCGCCAGACGACCCTGTTCCAAAACGAAAATCCGGTCGGCTCGAAAAACAGTGTTCAACCGGTGAGCGATGGTGATGACAGTGCGCCCGCGCATCAGGTCGTGCATGGCGGACTCCACCAGCATCTCCTGCTCCGGGTCCAGGCTGGAGGTTGGTTCGTCTAGAATCAAAATGGGGGCATTTTTCAGGAATGCCCGCGCCAGGGCCAGACGTTGGGCCTGCCCGCCGCTGAGACGGGCGCCTTCTTCGCCAACGACGGTCCCGTACCCCTGTGGCAGGGACTGGATAAACTCATCCAGGTGCGCGACCCGGGCCGCGGCGACAAGTTGCTCGTCAGTGGCATCCGGACGCGCCAGGCGCAGGTTGGCGGAAACCGTGTCATGGAAAATGAACGGATTCTGTGGGACCCAGGCGATCAGACTACGCCAGGATTCGAGTGAAAATTTAGATAATGGTTCATGGTTAACGGTGATTTGCCCGCCGCCTGGATGGATAAATCGCAGCAGCAGCGCGGCTAGGGTGCTTTTCCCTGCACCGCTCATACCTACCAGGGCAATGTGCTCCCCGGCATGGATTTCCAACGTAATGTCTCGCAGGGCAGGCACAGTCTCACCTGGGTATACGTAGGAGAGATTTTCAAATGCAATCATGAAAGCAGGTAATATGGAGAGCGGGCGAGAGGCCTGATTCCTAATCGCTGATTCCTGATCACCTGAAACGGGCAAATCCAATATCTCAAAAATCCGCCGCGCGGCGGTCGTCCCCGCCATCCCGGCGTGGAAACGCAGACCGAGCATCCGCAGCGGGATATAAAACTCCGGAGCCAGGAGCAACAGAAAAAAAGCCTGCTGGAAGGCAATATGTCCGTAAAGCAGACGCAGACCCACTTCCACTGCCACCACTGCCGTGCTGACCGTTGCCACCAGTTCGAGCACCAGCGCTGAAAGGAATGTAACGCGCAGGACACTCAAGGTCACGTCGCGGAAGCGGTTGCTGGCTTCGGCAATCGAGTCGGCATGCTCCTTGCTGCGGCCCAGTTCCTTGAGCGTGGTCAGCCCCTGAAGGCTGTCGAGAAAATGGGCACTCAGACGGCTGAGCGTATCCCACTGGCGTTTGGTCAGCGTTTCAGCGGATTTTCCGATCAGGTACATGAAGACCGGGATGAGCGGCGCGGTCAGCAGGAGCACAATGCCCGAAAGAGCATCGCGGGGAAAGACGACAATCAGAATGGTAAGCGGGACAAGCGCGGCGATGACTAACTGTGGCAAGTATTGGCTGAAATAGGCATCCAGCGTCTCAACCCCCTCGACCGCCGCGTTGACCAGTTCTCCGGTGCGCTCGCTGCGGGTGTAGGCCGGGCCAAGACTCAGGATTTTATCAAATAGCCGCTGGCGCAGCTCGCTCTTGACGCGCACCGCCACTGCGTTGGCGCTGACTTCACTCCCCCAGGCCAGCAATGCCCGCAAAAAAACGATGAGAAGCAAAAGCCGGAGAAGGCCCGCCACATCTGATAACAACTGCCCACCCAAAAAGACCCCGTCCACGACGCGGCTGAGGGCGGCTGCCTGCCCGATGGTCAACAAACCAGTCAGGAGTCCAGAAAGAACTGTAGCCGCCAGGGCAAGGCGGCTATCGCGGGCAAGAGTCAGCAGGCGGCGGGTGATGCCAGGCAATGCCTACCTTACCATCCAGAAATTTCCGACAAAATTGCGCAGGAGCGTATCGGCCAGCAGGCCTAGGAGGAACAGGTTCTCGAACAGGCGGTTGTGATAGAAAGCGAATCCGGAGAACCAGGTGGGCCAGCCCGGCCATTCCTTGGGAGGTTCGGCTGGGCGCGGTTTGGTGAGTACGCCAACGGCATACAGCAGGCGTTTCCCGGCCAGAAAAACGATGAGCATCACCGGTGTGAAATAAAATGGCACGAAGACCAGATAAAGGATGACGGCGTAAATCAGGATGAACACAGCGATATTGACGTAGCGCGCTGCCTTTTCCCCAATCCGGACAGGCAGCGTACCGATTCCTTTTTTCTTATCCTCCGCGGACTTGTCAATGTGCTTGCCGATATTGATGCTGACCACACTCAATCCGAATGGTACGCCCGCCAGGGCAACGCGCCATACTTCATCTGTCCAGCCACGCGCCAGGACGATATACACGCCTGCCACAAGGATCGGTCCCCAGATCAGAAAAATGGACAGTTCCCCCAGTCCCAGATATTTGAGCGGCCAGGTGTAAAACAACAGCGCCAGCGCCCCAAAGGCGAACAGGCTAATGACCGCCGGAGAAAAATTGGTGTAGAAAAGTGCGTATATGCCCGATAGGAAAGCCAAAACCCCGCTGACCAGGAACCAGGTAATTTGCTGGCGCTTGGTCCAAAAGCCCTGCACCAAGGGGTGTACACCGTACTGGGTGCGGAAATAGTTGTCCTTGTCTACGCCGCGGCTGAAGTCGGTGTAATCGTTGAGCAGGTTATTCGTCCCATGAGCGATGAAAAGGCCAAGCGTCACGACCAGCCAGGGTAGGAATGAAAAATGATGGTCGCGCCAAGCCAGGAGTCCGGCAATGGCGCAGGCGTAAACCGTCACACTCGTCACCGCCGAGCGGGTGGCGATCAGCCATTTGGAAATGATGTCCAGCCGGTCCCATTCCTCTTTGCTATCCATCTTGACCAGCCCCGAGAGAGCCTTCCCCCACATTTTGAAATTGATTTTCATGATAGATTCTCCTATCGAAAATAAGCGACTATCCCAGAGTTCTCGAACCAGGATAACCATCCTCCGCTTCAGCTTTTATGACGACTTTGGCAATCAGTTTGCTGAACATCCAGCCATGAATGGGATAAAGCAGGTACCAGTACATCAGTCCAGGCAGACCCTTGGGCTCGAAGAATGCCGTCTGGATGAGCAGATTCCGGTGCGCGGTCTGCGGGACGATCTCGAACTGCAGCCAGGCCAGGCCGGGAACTTTCATCTCGGCCCGCAGGCGCATCAAGCGGCCGGGCTCCAACGCCTCCACACGCCAGAAGTCCAGCGCGTCGCCTACGCGCAGTTCGTTGGGATGGCGGCGTCCGCGGCGGAAACCCACCCCACCCACCAGGTTGTCAATAATGCCGCGCGCCAGCCAAATCCAATTCGCGTGGAGCCAACCGCGCCTGCCGCCCAGCCCGGTAAAGATGCGGTAGATGGTCTCCGGCGAAGCCGAGGTCTGCCGTTGGCGCTCCTCGAGCAGCAGACCTTCACGCATGGTAAACGTCACTGGTACGGCGTCGCCGGTTGCCGAGACCTGTGCATCGCTCCAAGTGGTCTCAACTTCATCGGCGGCAATGCGCGCCAAGGCACGTTCCAACGAAGTATGGAAATCGCGCGGGTGGATATTCGGGAACAGGCGCAAAGCGGAATCATCGTGCACGACCACCTCGTTGCGCATCCCCTCAATCAGGGCTAGAGCCAACGGACGCGGGATGGGCGTGACCCAATGCAGGAAGGTGGCGTAGATAGGTGGGCGGAGAAAGGGAACGATAATCATAACCCGCCGCAGACCACGCGCATCCGCATATCCGTGCAACATGTCAAGATACGTCAATACATCTGGACCGCCAATTTCAATAATACGATGCACCCCCACCTGTTCATTCGGCAGACTCAGAGAAGCAATGAGATAATCCTGAACGTCACGCACCGAGATGGGCTGGATGTGGGTCACCACCCAGGGCGGGCAGAACAGGATGGGCAGCCCCTCCACAGGATACCGCATCATCTCAAAGGAGGCACTCCGAGAGCCAACGATGACCGCCGCCCGGAACTCGACGACCGGTACGCCTGATCCGGCCAGCACCTTGCCGACCTCATGCCGGGAACGCAAATGCTCGGACAAATCATGCTCGTAATCCCCTCCCAAGGCTCCCAGATAGACAATGCGCTGCAGGCCGGCAACCCGCGCCGCCTGCCCGAAATTCCGCGCCACGGACAGGTCACGCTGTTGGAAGTCCGCGCCGCCGCTCATGCCATGGATGAGATAATAGGCGGCGTCCATCCCGCGCATCGCCGCGGACAGTCTTTCGGGGTTGAGGGCATCGCCCTGCACCACTTCGACATGTTCCAGCCAGGGCCGCCCCTGCAACTGGGAGGGATGGCGCACTAGCACCCGCACGGTCACCCCCTCCGCCAGAAGACGGGGGACGAGCCGCCCGCCAACGTAGCCGGTCGCGCCGGTAACCAGGATGTTTTGAAGCGGTTGAGTATCCATAAGCATCTACAAGTATTGTAACAAATTTAGCGGGTCCCCACACATGTTGGGGGAAAATTGGTGCGCACCTGCCTGCCGAAAAACAAGGAAGGGCGCATCACCGCACCCTTCCTGCAAAACCGATCCTGAGTAGAACTCGAATGAAGAAGTTGCCTGTCGATGAGATTGCTTCGACCCTTCGAGGCTCAGATTGACATCTCCAAATTCAGCTCCGGATGAATTGTCAGTAAGTCAGTTCTTCGGGTTTGGCATCCACACGTTTGCGGAAGATCCAATACGTCCAGGCCTGGTACGCCAGCACAATGGGTAGGAAGATGGCCGCCACGATGGTCATGACCTTCAGGGTGTACGGTGAGGAGGCCGCGTTGGTGATCGTCAGACTGAAGGACGGGTCGAGGCTCGAGACCAGGATGCGCGGGTACAGGCCCATGAAGACCATCACAGTGGCAAAGACGATGGTCAGCGCGCCGGTGACGAACGCCCAGCCGGTCTTGCCTGTGCGGATGAGCCAGCCGGTCACGAGCAGGGTCACCGCCGCCAGGACGGCGGGGACGAGACCGTTGATGCCAGGCTTGGTCAGGATATCAGTGGCAAAAAACGTCCAGGCCACAAATGCGACCGTCAAGACAGTAGCAACAATCCAAAAAGTAAAGGCTGCCTTCTTCGCACGTTCCGCAATCCCATCAGAGACCTTGCGGGTCAAGAAGTTCGCGCCGTGCATGGTAAACAGGGACACGAAGACCAATCCGCCGAGCAATCCATACGGATTGAGCAGGGGCAGCAGGCCGCCGTAGTAGTTCATATCCTGCTCTATGGCAAAACCGCGCATCAGGTTCGCCACTGCCACACCCCACAGTAAGGCCGGGAGCAGGCTGCCGGTGAAGATGGCCCAGTCCCACAAGGTGCGCCAGCTTTTGCTTTCGCGCTTGCCTCGGAACTCGAATGCAACGCCGCGAATAATCAGCGCCACCAGCATTAAGACCATAGCCAGATAGAATCCGCTGAAAAGTGTGGCATAGACATTCGGGAAAGAGGCGAACATCGCACCCCCAGCGGTAATCATCCAGACTTCGTTGCCATCCCAGACTGGGCCAATGGAATTAATAATCGCCCGGCGCTCATCATCATCTTTCCCAAGGAAAGGCAGGAGAATACCAACGCCATAGTCAAAGCCTTCCAGGAAGAAGAAACCGATGAACAGGATTGTTACGAGAATAAACCAAACAGTATTGAGGTCCATTTTTCTCCTCCTTCTTTACTCAGCGGCCTCTTCGGCCTTCGGTTCAGCCGTGCCGGATTTATACATCAACCAGCCTGTGACAGCTACCAGCGCACCCAGGAGCACAGCAAACAGGATCAGCGAAAACAAAACATCACCAGTGGTCACATTGGGCGAGACGGCATCCTCGACTTTTTGCAGACCATAGACGATCCATGGCTGGCGTGCGGATTCGGTCAGGATCCAACCGAAGGTGCTGGCCAGGTAGGGAAGCGCCATCGCCGGCAATAATATCTTCAGGAAGAGGGTGCTCTTCTGCAGGAATTTCACTTTTGGCTGGATGAGCGCCAGGAAAGCCAGCAGCACCATCAGCACACCACTGCCCACCATGATGCGAAACGACCAGAAGGAGAGCGCCACGGGTGGAATATAGTTCCCGGGTCCATAGTGGGCTACAGCTTCGGCTTGCCAGTATTTCAATCCATTAATTCCACCTGTGAAATTGTTATACAAAAGGAATGAAAGGGCTTTGGGTATACGAATTTCAAAGGTATTATCCTGTCCCTTTTCATCAATACCTGCAATTATAATAAAATCAGCCGGTTGTTCATTCTCCCAAATTGCTTCCGCGGCACAAATTTTCATTGGTTGGGTTCTTGCCAGGAATTTACCGTG
>JADGQD010000068.1 GCA_017882065.1 Anaerolineales bacterium
TATTTTGGGAGAAATGATACAGTCAATTCTTTAGCCATTTATCCTATTATTTCTTTCACCCGTCCCACCTGCCCGTCCATCAGGCGGACCTTGATGCCGTGCGGGTGGGTGGGCGAACTGGTCAGGATATCCTTGACGATGCCCTCGGTCAGCTTGCCGGTGGGCTGGTCCTGTTTCAGGACGATGCGGACGCGTAGTCCGGATTTGATGCAGGAGCGAGTGTTACCATTCATGTTTCCGCCTCTCTTTCATCAGACGTATACTCGATAGGAATATTTTGGTGACGATGCTCTGCGTCGTCACCCCTGTTTGAACGCTCTGCGTTATTCTATCTCAAGGATTGCAGCCAACCCGGCGAAATTACGCGCACTGGAATAGCGCCAGTGTTCGGGTTCATCCACATATCCACGCCGTACCGGATTGCGATGGATGTATTGGACTTTCTGTTCAAACATCTCCTGGCTGTGGATTTGCTCCGGGTGATCGCCTTCCTGCCAGAACTGGTAGTCCCGGTCGGTACGATGGGTAAGTTTGTTCGAGGCCAGTTGCTTGAGAATAAAACGATTGTCCTGTGCAGTGTAGTAGTCAATGCTTTGCCGGGCGGTAAAGGATTTGAAGTTTGCCAATTCCTTCGAGAGGTTGTCCGCAGCCGCTATCAGATGCAGATGGTTTTCCATCAAAACGTAAGCATACAGGATTATGCGCTTCTCTTTTTGCAGGAAAGCGAGCGAGTCAAAGATGATTTTGGCAATCTCTGGGTTGCTGAAAAGCGGCAGCCAGTTTACAGAAGTGGCAGTGATGAAATAAGGCAAGGTATCGCCCGGAAAGAATTTGTAACGAGATCGAGCCATTTTCCTTCCTTCTTTGTGATCTGCGCGGAGCGCAAAGATGCCATTCCGCCGCGGAGCGTCGGAACGAGAAAAGGAGCGTCGGAACGAGAAAAGAAGCGTTGGAACAAGAACTAATCCAGCAATCCTTCGGCGAACTTCAAAAAAACCTGCACATCTTCGAAATTGCTGACCAGCCCCACCGAGACGCGCACTGCGCCGGAGGCTTTGCCGTCAATGCACAGGCGGAAGTCATCCAGGCTCAAGCGCTGGCCGTGGCCGGGCTGGGTGAAACAGGCTGCCAGTTCGGGTTTGGAAATGCCCAGAGCGATCTCGCCTGCGCCCGGGTTGCAGAAACAGCCCGTCCGCAGGGAAATATTGTGCTGATTGGCTTCCTGCTCGATGAACCGGTGATCAAGCAGCCCGCCGTCTTTGTCGAAGAAGTTGGCCGTCACCGCACCGCCGCGCTTGACCGTGGTCAGCGGCCCGTAGATGCGCACCAGCGGGACTCCGGTGCTGTGTTTCATTCCAGACAGGTTGTCCAGCAGCCAGCCGGTAAGAGTGCGCACACGCTCATGGATGGCCTCGAAGCCGATGGACTGGATGTGCTTCAGCCCGATTTCCACCGCCGGGATGTTGAGGTAGTCGAGCGTGCCGTCTTCGAAGGCGGCGGGAGCCTCGGCGAGATAGTACTTATCGCCCTGGACGGAGGCGACGGTGATCGTCCCTCCGGCGAACCAGGGGCGGTGCAGTTTCTCCAGTCCCTCGCGCCGGGCCACCAAAGCCCCGATGCCGGTCGGGTAGCCGAATATTTTGTAGAACGAGAGCGGGACGAAATCGGGCTTGTACTTTCCCAGGTCGAGGGGGTTGCTGGGGGCAAAAGCCGCCGCGTCGAGCAGCACATCCCAGCCCTTGGCATGGGCGCGCTCGATCCATTCAAGCGGGTGCTGGACTGCGGAGAAGTTGGACTGGGCCGGGTAGGCGAACAGGTTTTTTTTGTCCGCGGCTGCCAGGTCCAGAGACGCATCGAGAGAGTCCATGTCCACGCGCATGTCCGGAAGGCCGATCGGGATGTAGGTCACCTCGGCGCCTTTGGCGTGGGCGAATTCCCGGATGCCGTTGACCGAGTTGTGGTTGTCGAAGGTCAGCAGATAGCGGCTGCCCGGTTCGAAGGGATAGGACTCGCCGACCAGTTTGAGTGCCCCGCTGGCGTTCTGAGTGAAGATGACGGTGTATTCGGCGGGGTTGGCGTTGAAGAATTGCAGGACGGTCGCGCGTGTGCTTTCGATCAGCCGCGTGGCAGCCAGCGAAGTGGGGTTGGAGGAGTGCGGGTTGCCAAGGACATGTTCGGCCAGCACTTGCTGATGAAGGCGCATTTGCGAATCGGCATACAGCCCGCCGCCGGTGTAATCGAGATAAATCTGGCCGGTGCGGTCGAGACGGGCGTAGTCACGGTCACGCAGTTCGTCTATATCGTGAGTTTTGTCGTAGGTCGGATATTTTTGGACGAAATCAGCATATTCGGGCACGGTAGCTCCTTACATAAAACGATGAATTTTCCTTTATCGGAGAGCTCAAAAATGACAGGATCTTGGCTCAGATAAGTGCGCAGTACCCTGTAATTTTAGCATTACTTTCCTATTTATAAGGCTTGCCTCTCTGACCAGCCCGTGATAAACTTATTTAACGATGTCAACGCCTTTGCTGATAATCACGTCAGACATCCCGTTCGGGGAACTTATCTGCCAGAGTCTGGAAGAGACAGGGCGGTTTGTTGTCCGCGTGACCGGAGAGCAGGGAGCCGCTGCGGCCTATGCGCGGGATTTCAAACCAGCGCTGGCTTTTCTGGACACTTCTCTGACTGAAATTGATTTGCTCAAAATTGGAGCCCTCCTGCGGCAGGTCAATCCAGAAATTATCTTTGTGGTCATTTCGGAAGCGGGCTGGCATTCAGCGCTTGAAGAGCTTTTCCCCCGGGAGTACCTCTCCAAACCGTTCTACCTGCCCGACCTGCTGGAGATGATGGAGAAATTCTTCCGCTCCTCCACCTCACTGGAACTACCCTCTCTGACGGAAAAAGTTGACTCGAATAACGATCTCCCCTGGCTCTCGGATGTGACGCGGGCCGCCCAGCATCTCACCCGGCTGACGCTCGAATCGTCGGCGCAGGCGGCGCTTATCACCCGCGCCGACCAGTTGTGGGCTTATGCCGGGCAATTGCCTCAGTCGGCAGCGCGCGAACTGGCCGATACCCTTTCGCGTTACTGGGACCACCAGGAGGAGAATGATCTGGTGCGCTTTGTCCGCCTGGCCTCCACAAACGCCGAGCACATGCTGTATGCCACGCGCCTGGCCGAAGGCATGGTACTGGCGCTGGTCTTCGATGCCGAGACGCCTTTCAGTACCATCCGTACCCAGGCCTCGCAGTTGGTACATTCCCTCTCGGACTCACCTTCTGAAGAACAGCTGGACGAGGATAGGACGGGCAGCGAGACGGACAGGAACTCACTTTCGGATATTCGCTCCGACATCCCTGGACCGAATCCGCTCACAGACCTTCCGGTTGGTTCCGGATATGACATCGGGCCGGCCATGCCGGGATCCAGGAAAGAGTCCAGACCGGCAGCCCCGTTGCCGTCCGCCGATTCACCGCCTTTCAGCCGCCGATCTTCTCCGGCGGTGCGGTTCAAGCTGCTGGTTGACACCGACCAGACCGAGACTCCGCCTGCCTCCCTCGAGGAGACGGACCAATCCCAGGCGGATACCCGTAATATCAAAGCCCGAAAACCTGATTCGTCCCCGGAGACGATCCGGGATACGCGTCCGCGCTCGATTCCCGAAGTTGGGCGCAAAATCGTCCTGGAGCCGGTTTCGCCCGCTGTTTATAACCTGGACTATGCCTGCCTGCTGGTGCCGCGTTTCCCGCACCATCACATGACCGGCGACCTGTTGGACCGGTTGGGGGAATGGGTGCCGCAGATTTGCATCGCTTTCGCCTTGCGGCTGGAATATATCTCGGTCCGGCCTGAATATTTGCAATGGATCGTCAATGTGCCACCGGTCACCTCGCCCGCCTACCTGATGCGTATTTTGCGCCAGCATACTTCCGAAAATATTTTCGCCGAGTTCCCACGCTTCAAAAAAGATAACCCCTCCGGCGATTTCTGGGCGCCAGGTTATCTCATCATGGGAGGCTCCCAGCCGCCCCCGGCCCAGTTGATCAAAGATTTCATTACCCAGACGCGCCAGCGGCAGGGATTTTCTCAGTAGATCAACAGTTAGTCAATATTCCCGTGCTGGAACCGGGACTACCGTTACGAACAGTACCAGGCGACCTGTTTCATTCGCCTTCCTCTGAACACCATGCCCCCAACCTTATACTTAATTGACGGCCATGCCTTGGCCTACCGCATGTATTTCGCGCTGACGGCTGGTGGGTCCAGCCAGCGCTGGCAGACCTCCACTGGCGAACCGACGGCGGGAATTTACGGCTTTGCGCGTGAACTCCTGCGCATCTTTGAGCAGGAAAAGCCCGATTATCTGGCGGTGGCCTTCGACACCGGCAAGACTTTCCGCGACACGATTTATCCCGAATACAAAGCCACACGCGCCAAGATGCCCGACGATTTGCGTCCGCAGATCGAGCGCATCCGTCAGATGGTTGATACCTTCAACATCCCGCGCCTCGAGATGGAAGGCTTCGAAGCCGACGACGTGCTCGGTTCCGCCGCCGTTTGGGCCGCTAAACAGGGACTGGGCGTCAAAATCATCACCGGTGACCGCGACCTGCTCCAACTCGTCAATGACCGCACCATCGTCTATCTGGCCGGCGACGATCAGAACTACATCACTCCCGAGGACGTGCTCGGAAAACTGCACGTCAGGCCGGAGCAAGTGGTGGACTACAAAGCCATCGTAGGCGACAAGTCCGATAACATCCCCGGTGTACCCGGCGTGGGCGAAAAGACTACCGAGAACCTGATTTCGAAATACGGGACGCTGGACAACATCTATGCCCACCTGGACGAGATTGAGCCGCGCTGGCGGACCAAACTGGAGGCCGGGAAAGCGTCCGCTTACATGAGTTACAAACTCGCCGCCATCCGGACCGATTTAACGGTGGTAATTGACCTGGAGCAGGCCCGCACCGAGGCGTTCGAACCGGCCAAAGTGGAGGCTCTGTTTCGCGAGTTGGAATTCCGTTCTCTGATCGAAAAACTTAAAAAATTGACCGGCGCCTCGCCGGCCGGGACTCAGCAACTGAGTCTCTTCGGGGAGAAACCGCTGCGGGTTAGTGAGACACGCCCGGTGTACAGTACCGAGTCAAAAGTAAAAACCATCGTTGTGGATACCCTCACCGGGTTGGAGTCGTTGGTCAAGACTCTGAACGCCGCGTCCGTCATCTCGTTCGACACCGAAACCACTTCCACGGACGAGATGACCGCCAGCCTGGTCGGAATTTCACTGGCAATGAAAGCTGGCGAGGGGTATTACATCCCGGTCGGGCATAACGCCGGAACGCAGTTGCCGCTTGAACAGGTCGTTTCTGCTTTGCGCCGCCCGCTGACGGAACCCCGCATCCCGAAAATCGGGCATCATCTGAAATACGACTTCATCATGCTGGCGCGCTACGGTATCCGCGTTGCACCTCTGGGCTTCGACACGATGGTGGCCGAATGGGTGCTCGACCCAGGCTCGCGCAACCTGGGGTTGAAGAACCTGGCCGGCGTCCGGCTGGGTGAGAGCATGACACGCATCGAGGAACTGATTGGCACAGGAAAGAACCAGCGCTCGATGGCGGAGGTGTTTATTGGTGACGCGGCTCCGTATGCCGCTGCGGATGCCGAGACCACTTTACGCCTGATGCCGTTGCTCGAAGTTGAACTCAAGCGTGCCCCAAAACTGTGGGACCTTTTCGTCAATATCGAAGTGCCGCTCATCCCCGTTCTGGCCGACATGGAAATGGCGGGGATCGCCCTCGACAAGGATTTCTTTGCCACCTTCTCATTGGAACTGAATGAACGCATGGCAAAACTTGAGAAACAGGTCTACGCGGCGGTCGGCAAGACTTTCAACCTCAACTCCACCCAGCAACTCTCGGACGTGCTCTTTGGGACCCTGCGCCTATCCCCGCCCGATAAGGGACGCAAGACCTCCTCAGGTCATTTCTCCACCGCTGCGGGTGTGCTGGATGAGATGAGCGGGCAGCATCCCGTAGTGGATATGATCCTGGAATACCGCGAACTCTCCAAGCTCAAATCCACCTACGTGGATGCGCTGCCGATGCAAATTCACCCGGAGGATGGCCGCGTGCACACCTCCTTCAGCCAGACGGCCACCGTCACCGGGCGGCTCTCCTCTTCCGACCCGAACTTGCAGAACATACCAACCCGCACCGACCTGGGCCGCCGCGTCCGGCGTGGTTTTGTTGCTGATCCCGGCAACGTGCTCGTTTCGCTGGATTACTCGCAGATTGAGTTGCGAATTGTGGCGCACATGGCCGGGGACGAGGCCATGTTGAACGCTTTCCGCGCCGGGCAGGACATTCATGCCACCACCGCGGCAGCCATTTACGGGGTCCCGCTCAAAGCGGTAACAAAGGAAATGCGCCGCCATTCCAAAGCCATCAACTTCGGCCTCATCTATGGCATGTCGGCTTTTGGCCTGACGCGTTCCACTGAGTTGACCCTGTCCGAATCGCAGGATTTTGTTAAAGCATATTTCAAGCAGTTCCCCGGTGTCAAAATATATCTGGACGGTATTCGCAAGGAAGCCGCCCGGACCGGCTATGTGGAAACGATGCTGGGCCGCCGCCGGTACTTCCCCAATCTGAAGAGCGGCCTGAACCAGGCGATGAAGAACCGCGAGGAACGTGAAGCCATCAATGCCCCCATTCAGGGTACGGCTGCTGATATAATGAAAATCGCCATGATCAAAATTCCGCCTGCCCTGGCGCAAGCCGGTCTGCATGGCAAAATGCTCCTGCAAGTTCATGACGAACTGGTGGTGGAATGTCCGCTTACCGAATTGAGCGGTGTGGTCGGAGTGGTGCGGGACATTATGGAGAATGCCTACCGAATGGGTATCCCGCTCACTACTGAGGCGCGCTGGGGCATGAACTGGGACGAGATGAAACCGGTCGAATAAGCGGTAGTGACGACTTTAGTCGTTTAAATTCGAGCGACTGCCCCCTTCGGGGATGATAAAGTTGCTACTACAATACCGAGAGAAAACTATGGCAGGACGCGAAGATATTTTCCAAAAAGAGATGAGCATGGGTCACTCGATGGCCTGGGATCAGCAGTGGGGCAAAGCTGCTGAGGCCTATCGGAATGCGCTCGAAGAACTCCCGGACCACCCCAAGGCGCTCTCCAGCCTGGGACTGGCTCTGTTCGAGTTGCATCGTTACGACGAGTCGCTCAAGATTTATCAGAAGGCTGCCCAAACTGCACCCGATGACCCGGTCCCGCTGGAGAAAGTTGGACAGCTTTACGAGCAGTTTGGGAATATTAAGGAAGCCGTCCAGTCTTTTTTGAAGGTTGCCGAACTTTACATCAAAAACCAGGACGCGGATAAGGCTCTCGCAAACTGGGTGCGCGTCACCCAATTGGATTCCGAACATTTCACCGCCCATTCATATCTGGCAATGGTCCACGAACGTCTCGGCCATGCCCAACAGGCGGCCGCCGAATACCTGATGGTGGCCAGCTTGCTCCAACGCTCCGGGAAGGCGGAGAAAGCTGCTGAAATGCTCGGACGTGCATTACGTTTGGCTCCCAACAACCCCGAAGTCCGTCAGGCGCAGGCCCTGCTTAGAGGTGGAAAGTTGCTCCCCAAACCCATGCGGCCCCAGGGCGGTACTGGTCCGCTGCACATGGCGCAAGTGAAACAACTGGAATCCCCCAAGAATTTCGATACTGGTCTCGACCCGATCGCGGAGGCGCGCAAACACTCCCTCACCCGGCTGGCGGAGGTCCTGTTTGACTTTTCCGATGGGGAGGGCAACCCCCAAACGCCCAAAAGGGAGATGCAAGCCATTGTCCGTGGCACTGGAGAGTTAAATCTAAAACAGAACGACCGTTCCACAATCCTGCTTCATATCGGCCATGCGATCGACGCCCAGACGAAGGACCAGGAGGTTCAGGCCGCCGAGGAACTGGAAAAAGCCCTCGCAGCCGGCTTCGTGGACCCGGCACTTTACTTTGATCTCGGCCTCTTGCGTTCAAAAACCGAGCGGCTGGAAAGTGCCATGCGTCACCTGCAGAACGCTGTCAAACATGCAGATTATGCGCTGGGGGCGCACCTGTTGCTGGCACAAATTCAGCGCGAGATGGGTCGCCTGCCTGAGGCCGTGACCGAGTACATGGAGGCGCTCAAAATCGCCGATGGAATGGTCGTTCCGCCTGACCAGGCTGACGATATCCGTCAGTTGTACGAACCTATCATCGAAGCCATTGCTCACCAGACCGACACTGTCGTTATGGAACAACAGTGCGACAATGTCAAACAATTGCTGCTCCGCCCGAACTGGCGTTCTGAATTACTCCTGGCCCGTGAGCAGCTTCCGAAGTCCGCCGAGGGGACACCGCCCATGCCGCTGGCGGAAATCCTGGCCCAGGCCCAGAGCAGCCAGGTTATCGAAACGATTGGCAGAGTCCGTGCACTGGCGCGTGCTGGTCATCTGCGCACGGCCATGGACGAAGCCTTTGGATCGTTTAAATATGCCCCAACTTATCTGCCACTCCATACCCTGATCGGCGACCTGCTGATCCAGGAAGGACGCACGCAGGATGCTATCACCAAGTACACAGTAGTGGCAGAAGCCTACAGCGTGCGCGGTGAAGCCACCCAGGCGGTCAATCTCCTGCGGCGCATCGTGCAGGTCGCGCCAATGGACCTGGCTGTCCGTACCCGTCTCATTGGCCAGTTGGCGGCGCGTGGGTTGGTGGATGAGGCCGTCAGCGAGTACATTAACCTGGCCGATATTTACTACCGTCTTGCCGAACTAGACATGGCGCGCAAGACCTTCACCACTGCCTTGCACCTGGCTCAACAGGGCGGTGCCAACCATACCCGCAGTGTTAAAATCATGCGCCGCATGGCAGATATCGATATGCAGCGACTGGACTGGCGTCAGGCGCTGCGCATCTTTGAGCAGATCCGCACACTTGAACCCGACGATATCACTGTCCGCAAAAGCCTGATTGACCTGAACATCCGTCTTACCCAGCTTCCCCAGGCCACCACTGAACTGGATGGTTTCCTGGAGCATCTGCAAAGCTCCGGACGGCGTGGGGAGGCCATCCCCTTCCTGGAAGAGATGGTCAGCGAGGACCCCAAGCAGGGCCTCCTGCGTCGTGCTTTGGCGGAGGAATATCGCCAGGCGAAACGCATCCCGGAGGCTGTGGCTCAACTGGACGCCCTGGGCGAACACCTCCTTACTGCCGGTGACCGGGAGGGTGCCATCCAGACTATAGAGACGATCATGGCAATGAACCCGCCCAACATGGAAGCACACAAGACCCTGCTCGCCAAATTAAAATCAGAAGTCTGAGAGCAATTCCCCTGCACCCGCAGGGGAATTTTTTGTTCGACGGGAATCGTCGTGGGGATGGGGTAAATTGGGGTGTTGGCAGAGCCTCCAGCCGCGGCTGCTTTAGGAAATAG
>JADGQD010000213.1 GCA_017882065.1 Anaerolineales bacterium
CCAACGCGGCAGGTGAGACCGACGATATACCCGCGCCGGTTGCGCAGGCAGGAAATGCGGTGCAGGGTGCGCTCAAGACCGGCGCGATTGTCTGCGTCGAACTCGCCGATGCGCTCGACCACATGGTCGAGTTCGGCGCGGGTGATTTCCTTGTTGATCAAAACCGTTTCGCCCTGGACGTAGCGCGCCGTGGGAACGCGCCCCAGGTCGAGGATGATCTCGAGCAGGTTATCGTAATCGTTGGCCTTATGCACGGCTTCGACGATATTGCCGGGCAGGATGCCGAGCAGGGCGTCGAGGTCGTCGGTGATTTTGCGTTGGGTCATATTATCTTTAGTTCACTTTTTTAATTGAGTGTCCTCGCCAGTCGCAACACGCGCAACCGGCGCGACAGGCTTGACTAGCACTTTGTCAATGGCAGAAACTTTTTCTTCGGCCTTCTGGATTTTTGCCAGACGCCTGACCATTACGGCCTGTCGCGGCCCGGCTTCGGCACCCAGGTCTTCGAGCACGGTTTCGAGCCAGGCCTGGTAGGAGCGCACGCAGACGTAAACCGGGCGGCTGCCCCAGCCGGCCAGCCCGGCCAGCCGTTCGGGTCCGCACCCGGAATCGGGCGGGACGAGCGGTTGGATCCAGATTCCTGCGGGGCCGCTGTTGACCGCAACATAGGCCTGCAGATTCCCCTCCGGGCGGCACACCAGACCTGAAGCCTGTTTCGGCAAAGCATCTAACGGTTGGATCAATGCCGGGATGATCTGTCCGTGCAGCGATTGGACGGCAGGCCAGTCGGTCTCTTCGGCCTCGCGCCAGGAACTATTTTCATCGGGCTTTTCCAGTTTGGGCAGTTTCCAAACGCGCTGCCAGGCATACATGGCAAAACCTGCCTGTCGCAATGACCGAAAGACCGGAGAATTTTCATCCACTTCGGCCAGCAGGTGGAATGCGCCCCATTCCCCGGCTTGCGTCGTCAGGTGATCCAGGAGAGACAGGGTTAAACCGTTGATGTTCTCCATCGGGGCGAGGAAGGTCAGCCGGGCGGAGGTTTCATTTCCTTTCAAAATTACCTGTCCCATCAGCGAGTCACCGTTTTCAGAGGCGACGGCAGTGTAAATATAGCGACGCGGATTCAAATACGAGAGCATGGCCATCGCGCCGAGC
This sequence comes from Anaerolineales bacterium, assembly GCA_017882065.1. GTDB lineage: Bacteria > Chloroflexota > Anaerolineae > Anaerolineales > Villigracilaceae > UBA877. Next base: position 1,159 of record JADGQD010000213.1, read on the forward strand.
GGGTTGCCGCGCGTCAAGATGCGGGCGCTAGAGAGCGGCAAAACGTCGCGGCGGCAGCGGGACAGGAGAGGCAAATCCAGGAGGTCGAGCGAGCGGACAGTCATTTCGCTAATGATAGAAAATACTGGTGAAAGCGTGTATCCTGTGTCAGTTCCGGATGGAACGAGGTTGCCAATAGTTTTCCTTGCCGGGCGGCCACGATCCGTCCATCTGGCAGAGTGGACAGCACTCTGGCGTCACCCTGCACCGACTCGATGATCGGGGCGCGGATGAAGATGGCGTGGTAGGGGCTGCCTTCGACCAGTTCGGGGATGGCGAGGTCGGCTTCGAACGAGTCCACCTGGCGGCCAAAGGCGTTGCGCTCGACGGTGATGTCCATGATGCCAAGCAGGGGCTGGCTGCGGCGGGCGTCCTTCGAGAGTAAGATGGCTCCGGCGCATGTGCCCCAAATGGCGTGAGTTTTGCCAAACTCGCGCAGCGGCTCCAGCAAGCCAAAATCCACGGAAAGTTTGCCGATGGTGGTGGATTCGCCGCCGGGCACGATGAGGCCGTCCAGCCCGTCGAGATGAGATGGCAGGCGTACTTCAGCGGTCTCAACGCTGAGGCGTTTGAGCATGACAATGTGTTCTGCGAAATCGCCCTGGATGGCAAGGACACCAATTTTCATATTGTTACCGGTAGGGGCACGATATATCATCCCCGCAAGGGGACATCGTTCCCGAAGGGAATATCGTGCCCCTACTACAATTCAATCACCATCCTCTACCAGCAATCTTCTCGCCTTCTGGCATCTGGGACACGTTGATTCCCACCATCGCCTCACCGAGGTTTTTGCTGACTTCTGCAAGGATGGACGCGTCGGTGTAGTGCGTCACGGCCTTAACGATAGCCGAGGCGCGCTTGGCCGGGTCACCGGATTTGAAGATACCCGATCCAACGAACACACCATCCACACCCAGTTGCATCATCAGGGCTGCGTCGGCGGGAGTGGCCACGCCGCCCGCCGCGAAATTGACCACCGGCATGCGGCCCAGTTCTTTGGTCTCTTTGACCAGTTCGTAGGGCGCACCGATAGTCTTGGCGTAGGCCATCAATTCCTCGTCAGCCATGGTTGTCAGGCGGCGGATTTCGCCCAGCACGGCGCGGGCGTGACGGACAGCCTCGACCACGTCACCGGTCCCGGCTTCGCCTTTGGTGCGGATCATGGCTGCGCCCTCGCCGACCCGTCGCAGGGCCTCGCCCAGGTTGCGGCAGCCGCACACGAACGGGACCTTGAAGTTGTGCTTCAGGATATGGTTCTCCTCGTCCGCCGGGGTCAAAACTTCGGACTCGTCAATGTAGTCCACACCGATGGCTTCGAGAATCTGTGCTTCCACGAAATGACCGATGCGGCACTTGGCCATGACCGGGATGGTGACCGTGTCCATGATTTTGAGAATCAGGTCAGGGTCTGACATGCGCGCCACGCCGCCTTGGGCGCGGATATCCGCCGGGACGCGTTCCAATGCCATAACGGCGCATGCGCCCGCCTCTTCCGCAATCTTGGCGTGTTCGGGGGTAACGACGTCCATGATGACGCCGCCTTTGAGCATTTGCGCCAGTCCTTTTTTGACGGTAAAAGTACCGGTTTGTTGTTCCATAGAAAACTCCTTTCAAATGATAAGCGTCTCGATTCTACCACTGGTTCCGATTCAAATAACCGTGGTTATCCGGGAGGTTGCCGGA
>JADGQD010000069.1 GCA_017882065.1 Anaerolineales bacterium
GACCCGCATGAGCACCAAGAAGATCAGGTTGGAAGAACTGCCCGAGAACGTCATCAAGTTGCAGACCGACCGCTCGGAGTGCAAGATCACGTACATGGCGCGTTAAAATCATTCAGACCGTAGACGATGGACCATAGACCGCGGCCTGTCGTCTACGGTCCATGGTCAAAATATGAAACTTTCCATTGTCCTCTCCACCCAACCCGCCCAGTTCCAGGCTGCCACCTTCAAAGGCGACCTGGAGACGAACCTGCGGTGCATCGCCAGTCTGGGATACGACGGCGTCGAACTCGCCCTCCGCGACCCGAAACTGGTCGAACTCGAAGAGCTGGAACGGCTGACCCGGGAGTGCATACTGTCCGTCCCGGCCATCGGGACCGGTCAGGCCTGGGGTGAAGAAGGCCTGTCGTTCACCGACCCGGACCCGCAGGTCCGGCGCGCCGCCATTGAGCGGATCAAAAGCCATTTCCCGTGCGCGGCCCGCTTCGGGGCAATCATCATCGTCGGCCTGATCCGCGGCATCGTCAAGCCGGGCGTGGACCCGACCCGGGCGATGGACTGGCTGGTGGAAGCCCTACGCGAGTGCAGCGCGGCCGCCCGTCCGCACGGGATTCGGCTCGCATTGGAGCCGATCAACCGCTACGAGACGACGCTCATCAACAACGCCGCCCAGGGGTTGGAATTAATCGACCGCGTCGGAACAGACAACTTCGGCCTACTGCTCGACACTTTCCACATGAACATCGAGGAGCCGAGCATCGAGGTGAGCATCCGACAGTGCGGGGCGCACATCTTTCACTTCCACGTGGCCGATTCCAACCGCAGGTACCCCGGCGCGGGACATCTGGATTTCAAATCCATTTTGAATGAGCTCTTTGCCGTCGGTTACCAGGGTTATGTTTCCGGCGAATTCTTGCCAAAACCCGATGCCGAAACATCAGCCAGGCAGGCTATTGCCAACCTGCGCCAAATCCAGGGTTCCTAACATTCCGATCAAGCAGGTTTGCTCAGGCGGGAAGATGAGGTTCACTCCGAGGCGCTCCAAAACAATTACCATGTTTTGGGGTGTGTCTGTATAGAACTGGTCGCCGAGGCAGGTGAGAAAGAGTTGGGCTTTTGGCATAGATTGTATTAGCACAAGGTGGGGAATTCTCCCGCCTCTTTTTTTTAAGGAGAGATTTCAGCTTTCATCTTGCTAATTCAAGGCCTTTAAACGCCTCAACCTGACCACGGATGGCGCACTCGGTCGGCAGGCGCTCAATGGAGGATGCACCGAAGAAACCGACAATGCCGGGCATCTTTTTCAGCGCTTTGCCTACATTCTCAGGCTCGTCAAATGGCCCGCCGTGGCAGATCACCATCAAATCTTTGCGTAGCATCCAACTTGCCTCTGCCATGACCATTACTTTATCTATGGCCTCGTTAAGGGTGAAGGATACGGCCGCGCCGATGCTGCCAGCGGTCGTCAAGCCAACGTGGCATACCAACAGATCGGCTCCCGCTTTTGTCATGGCTTTCGCCTCATCCGCGGTAAAGGCATATGGCGTGGTAAAAAGATCCATCTCATGCGCCAGGCGGATCATTTCGACCTCTTTTTCATAGCCCATGTCAGTGGCCTCCAAATTAGCGCGGAACTTGCCATCGAACAGCCCAACGGTGGGAAAGTTTTGCACACCTGAAAAGCCAATCTCTTTCAACTGCTTCAAAAAGACGGGCATCAAGCGAAAGGGATCAGTACCGCAGACACCAGCCTGAACCGGGGTGTTCTTCACAACGGGCAATACCTCGGCTGCCATCTCGACCACGATGGCATTGGCATCCCCATAGGGCAGCAGTCCCGCCAGCGAGCCACGCCCGGCCATGCGATAACGTCCTGAGTTGTAGATGATGATGATGTCGGCGCCGCCGGCTTCGGCGAACTTGGCCGAAATACCGGTACCCGCCCCGCACCCGATAATCGGCTTGCCGGCTGTTACCTGAGCCTGTAGGCGCTTGACAATCTCTGTACGTGGAATTGCCATTTCGAATATCTCCTATTTCTCCAGCATGTCCAACAAGGTCTCAGCCACCCTGTCAGCGAATTCGGGATCATTGACATTGTTGTCCATCTCTATGACCGGGATGCCTGGCTTGAGATTCTTTTTGATGGCCTCGAAGCAGGCGCGATCTGCCAGCGGATCCCAAAACGCCCCACCGGGGCTATCCAATTGCGAAACGCCCCTGAGGGGGATCAAAATGACAACCGGCGCGGTGGCCGCGTTGGCAGCCGCGGCGATCATCTCACCGATTTTTTTGTTTTCTTCGGCATTGGTGCGTAACAAGGTGACGTTGGGGTTCCACTGATAGAGCTGGCGGGACCTGTACTTTTGGGGAACGGTATCCATTCCCCAAAAGTTAGCCATATCCACGCAGCCGGGAACCAGCACTGCCGGGATACCGGCGCGCGAGGCAGCCATGCAGCGTTCAGGGCCGGCGCTCAACAATCCGCCGCAAACTTCGTCGGCAAGCTCGGTGGTGGTGATGTCCAGCGACGCTGCAATATAGCCGTCTGCGATCAGGTCTTCCATTGTCTTTCCGCCTGTGCCAGTGGCATGAAAGACCAGAACTTCATAGCCGCGCGCCTCTAATACACCGCGCGCCCGATCCACCGCAAGTGTGGTATTGCCAAACATCGAGGCAGTGACCAGGGGCTTTTCCTCGTCTCCTTTGGCAGTTTCCATTTTTACCATGCCGGTGATAGCCCCCGCCGCGTTGGTGTAGATGGCACGACTGATCCGATTGAAGCCGGCCACATCCACGACGGATGGCATAATGGAGATATCCCGGGTTCCAACGTAGGCGCTGACATCCCCGCTGCCTACTGTGGAAACCATTACTTTGGGAACGCCGACCGGCAGCGCCCGCATCGCCGTGGTTGAGAGCGACGTTCCTCCGCTGCCACCCATCCCGATGACCCCATCCAACTTGCCCTCATCGAAAAGCCGGCGCACTACCACGGTCAGGCCAGCCGCCATGACCCGCATGGCCTCATCTTTGTGCTCGCCAGAAGCCAGGTAGGCCAAATCCCCGCCACCTGCTTTTGCGACTTCCTGGCGAGTGATGTCCGGCGTGAAAGCCGGTTCCCCCATCACGCCGAAGTCTATCACCAGGGTCTTGAGGCCTTCTTTCTCGATGAGTTCCTTGAGAAAGGCAAACTCTTGACCTTTCGTATCCAGGGCACCGGCGATGACGATAGTTTTGGTCATAGAGCCATCGCCTGCATCTAGCCGAAGATCAGCAACAAGGCTGTGACTACCAACAGAACCAGAATGATGTTGTCAAATATTTTCTTCGAAACCTTGGTCACCAACCAGCGTCCAATCCAAACGCCAAAGGGGACAATCGGGAACACCCACGAAATCTGCCAGAGCCGTTGGAAGTCAAACAGCCCAGTAAAGAAGTAAAAGGGAACTTTGATCCAGTTGAGGATGGCGTAGAACAGAACTGAGGTTGCAATGAAAACGCTCGGGGATACATCTTGCAGCATGAGATAAATACTGATGGGTGGCACGCCGCTATGAGCCATTGCCGATGTAAAGCCTGCCGTAGTACCTGCCAACCAGCCGTGCCAGTTACGCTCCTGGTATTTCAACGAACCGAGGATGCGCTTTTCGAGGACCTTGTAAGCCACGAACAACAATGCGATGATGGCCAGCCCAATTTTGAGCACATTGGTCGAGACGTTGGCAATGAAATACGTACCGATCGTCACCCCTATCACTGCACCTGGGATCAACAGCCAAACCAACCGCCCATTCCATTTTCGCCAGTGCAAGGCGATGGCAAATACATCCGCGAGCAGCATGATGGGCAGCAGCAAGCCGAGAACCTGGTTGACAGGCATCACCAACGCCATTAGCGGCGTTGACAATGTCCCCGCCATTCCCCCCAACCCGCCTTTCGACAGGCTGATCAAAAACGCTACAGCCGCCAGCATTATTAAAAATACAGTCGGATTATTCGCCATTTTTGAAAGCCCCAGGCGTATCCAATATTCCAAGCTCTTTCAATCGCTCCGGGGTCGGGACACCATTCGCGTCCCAGCCCATGATGCGGTAGTATTCATCAAGCATAGGCTCCAGGTCAACCACCTGGCCACCCGCGGAACCAACCGTCATGGGCTGAATCAGGTTACGTGCTGGCAGGGTATCCGCCGCGCGGGAAAAACCTTCGCGCACGTTGAAGAGGCGTGCCAGCGTCGAGATACGCTCCCCAATGCGCTCCAAATCCGCCACCTTGGGATAGTCGAAACCCGTGGCGGCCTTAACCAACTGCCACAACTCCTTGAGGGTCATCCCGTATCCCGGGAAGGCGCACAAACAGGCACTATCCCAAACGGCCTTATCGGCTTGGTGATCGCGGAACAGTTGCGGTTTTCCCTCAATCACCAGCGGATCGGCGGCCCCGCTGAATAACTCGCCCAGAGGCGCGCCTCGCAGATGGCAGGCCCCCCGTTCGGAGATTGCGTAAGCCAGCGCCGTGCCTTTGGCGGCGTTCGGATGATAGGCGGGCATTTCCAGCCCTTTGACGTGCATGGCGAACGCCTTCGCTGCGGGGTAGCGTTTGGCGATGGAGGCCACGCCCTGTGCCAACCACTCGCCGCAGCCCTCACCTCTGGCCATTTTCTCCACAAGGGCAATGGCAGCCTCGGCATTCCCCCAGGATGGTGAAATCCCATCCAGGGTATCCGCGCCCACAATGCCGCGTTCGAACATTTCCATTACGAAGCCGATCACCCCGCCCACGCTGATCGTGTCCAAACCATATTCGTCACACAGCCAGTTGAGTCGGATGATCGTCTCCCGGCTGCCAATGGCACAGTTCGAGCCCAGAGCGTAGATGCTCTCATACTCCGGACCTTCGATGACCTTGCCATCTTCCAGAGGTGTGGTCCATTTGCTGCAGCCAATTGGGCAGCCAAAACAGGCGTAATCCTTTTCCCAGTTGTGCTGCCGGAAGGCGGTGCCAGAAATCTCGTCCGACTTCTCGAATTGTCCCTGCTGGAAGTTGCGGGTGGGCAGCGCCCCCATCGCGTTGACAACCTCCAGGATGTTAGCCGTCCCCTCCTTGCGGAGCATGCTGATCGGACCCGACATGCGTACTGCTCGGAAGGACAACTGCAGGGCGCGCTCGTATTGCCTTTTATCGTGGACGCGCACGCCCCCTTTGCCGCGTACGGCGATTGCCTTGAGATTCTTCGAACCCATCACCGCGCCAACCCCGCCGCGAGCCAAAGCCCGGCTCTCGTTGAAAATCCCGGCCAGATTGCGTTGTGCTTCTCCGGGAGGGCCGATCACCAGAGATTGCCAATCGTGGCCCAATTCATCTTTGATTTGTTTTGTGGCCGTGGAGATGGTCTTGCCCCATAGATTTTCTGCTGGACGGATTTCCACCCAGTCCCCATCGATGACCAGCATGACCGGATTTTGGGCGGCTCCCGTTAAAACCAGGGCATCATAACCCGCATATTTGAGCATGTTGCCCCAATAGCCACCGCAGTAACCATCGAAATAGGTGCCCGTGGCTGGGCTTTTGGTGGTCACGCCGAAACGCCCCGCTGTGGGTGCAGTGGTGCCGGTCAGCGGACCGTTGTGGAAGATCATGCGGTTTTCCGCCGAGAGCGGATCCACACCTGCGGGTTGTTCGGTGCACAGCAGCCAGGCCCCGAGTCCCTTACCGCCCAGAATCAATGGCATCACATTTGCGGGCAGGGGTGTTGTTTCAATGGATCCTGTCGACAAATTGACGCGCAAGATGCGATCACAGTAAGCTCGTTGGGTCAAGTCCATGTTGTGCTCCTACTCCAATACCGGGCTGAAATCTGGGCGTTCGGCGATGAAGATTGCCCCGGTGGGGCAGATGCGGGCGCATTCCGGCGCGCTGCCGCACAGGTCGCAGACCACCGGGTACCAATCCAACGAACGTCCATCCTCGAAGGTGAGGCCCATTTCCGAATGAATAATGACCTGCGTCGGGCAGATGGCCACACATTTGGCGCAGTTGTCACAGTGTTCGGGCAGAAGTTCCACTGCGCCGCTCTCGAGGTGCCAGCGCAGGGCTTTCGTTGGGCAAACATCGATGCACTTTTTACAGATAGTGCAGAACATGACCTTATGCTGCCCGGGTTTGCTCCCGGATTCAATTCGCAAACGCGCCTGATTGGTGCCGTAGTCACCGTTGCCATGGCTGGCCACGCAAGCACCCACACACAAGTTGCAGCCAGTGCACAAGGCCGGTTTGGCCTTCAAGCGCATGAAATCCCAGGCTACGCCGCGCAAGGCTTCATCCACCGTCCAGCCGTGGTGGCCAATGTTGTTGAGTTGTTCGATCATCGCTTTGGGGTTCGGTGATTTGGTCACGTTGCGGCCCATCAAGCAACCGGAGGCCCCGGCTTCATGGGCTTCAGCGTACAGCTCCAAAGCGTCGCGCTCGTTGTCTGAACGGGCGCCCCCCAAAACTAGGGTTGGCACGCCGCTGACCTCGATCAGGTTACGGAAAGAATCCACATCCCCAGTGTAAGGGATCTTGAGAGCGTCGGCTCCGATCTCTACTGCCATGCGCGCCCCCAGGGTAAGAATCTCAACAATATTAGCACCGGTCACCTGTCCGCCGTAGGCCAGCGGCTCGATGATACAGGGCAACCCGGCCCGACGGCATTCATTGACGAACTTTGCACACTTGTCTATGCCGATGGTTTCCACTTTGTCGCTGTAACCTAGAAACAAATAAACCGTGATGGCAGTGGCACCCAGGGACAGGGCCTGTTCAGCGGTGATGACTTTCTCATTGATTAGCAGGCGTTGGGGCACAGCGTTAGTCACATTTGAGGTGCCCAAGCGGGGCATATTCATCCAGTCGGCGCGCACGATCAGGGCCGGGCCATCCCGCCCTTTGAAGAGAGGGGCCAGCCGCAGAGCCTGACCGGGGGCCAGCAAAATGCCATCCACGCCGCCAGCAATCACGGCCTCGATGGTCGATCGCAGGTTGACTACATTAGGGGTGACATCACTCATATAACCATGGTCAGCGGCTACGCAAATGGCCCGGCCATCGCCATGGCGATTGAACAAGCGGTCCATGCGGGTTTGCAGTCCGATTTTCATTTCACACTACCACCGGGGCATGCACCAGGGTCTTCAAAGCCTGCAGGATGGCTGCCGGATCGTCGACCGCGAAGATGCACTCATCGAGCCAGAAACCGGCTGCGCCCAGTTGCAGGGCTTCAGCCAATTCGGGTGAATCCGGTTCCAGGCTGCCAGATCTAACCCACACTGGCAGGCCATTGCTCATTGCTTGGATGGTCTTAAAGGATTGTGTTCCCGGCCAAGGCACGATGATGCCGTCAGCGCCTCCTTCAAGAGCGTAGGAGACGCCCAGTTCGATGGCTTTGTTCAGCAGGACCACCCGCGGGCCGATAGGCTGTACATCCACAAGCAACGGTATGCCCAGGTTGAGCCCTTCCAAGGCCAAATTGACCACCCGCTGCATGCACTGGGCTTCGATTTCCTCTTCGTGCCCAAGGATGAAGTGCATCACCAGGGCATTGGCGCCCAGGTCTAAGGCATCCGCGGGGTTCAGAAGGGGAATGTATTGGATCGTTTCAGGTGGCAGCACGAAGTCATCCCCGCGCAGGGCGTTGGTCCAGTCAGCACGTATCAGCAGAGCGGCCTCCTGGCGAGTGCGTGGTCCCAGATTACGCGCCTGCCCGGGACTGGTGACGATACCATCCAATAACGGTAGCAATGGGTTGACGGCTTCTGCAAAATGCTCCAATCCTGGACGCACCCCTAGCACCAGGCCGTTGCTGGTGTCAACCACCAGGCTGCGTCCGTCGGCAGGGTTGATGAATTCACTCATGCGGTATTGTTTGTTGTTCATACATCTCCTCGCAAATAAGGGATCGTTTGCGGTCCTTCGGGAATGACACAGATACGTGCCTGGGAACCATATTTCTCCTGCAATTGCGAGATCGTTTGCTCGAGACTGCGGCAGGGGATGAACAACGCCCGTTCGATTTGCTCGTCAGAAAGGCCGTCGCTGTAAACGTAAACGTCTGCGCGGCGTTGAATCTGAGCCTGGATTTGCACTTGCCACTGATCTTGCGCACTGAAGCCAGGCTGTGAGATTATGTCAACCACACTCTGAGGTGAGCCGGCCTCGGCCAGCAACATCGCATAACGCCCGTGATTGGGCAGGCCGTCCTCGCAAGCCGTGGCGATGAGAATTGTACCTCCCTGCCGTACGATCTGGTTGGCGGCACTCATGCCTTTCACCGATTGGTACAGGTTCTGGTCAAGGGGATAGCCGCTGTTGGTTGTAATCACGATATCGTAGGGCTTGTCTACTGCGCGCATGGCGTTCTCTTTCACAAAGGCACAACCCGTTGCAAAAGCGGACAGCATATCGCCGGCGAAGATGCCGGTGATCTCCTGCCTGACGTTGAGGGACACGTTCAGCAGGAAAGCGGGATTGGTGCGCAAGGCGACCTCGCGCATTTCCTCCCAGATGGGATTCCCTTCAATGACTCCCCAGGACGCTTTGGGGTGGGCGATCATCTCAAGCCCGTGATTGGTATAGACGCTCTCTGCCCCAGCCAGCGAGGGGATGACTGCCTTGGGCCCTCCACTGAAGCCAGCGAAAAAGTGAGGTTCAATGAAGCCGGTCAGGATGCGCACATCGGCTTCGAGATAAAAGCGATTTAAGCGCACCGGATGTCCCAACGAAGTTTCACCCAATGAGACTAGGTTAGTGTCATCGCTGCAGTCGTGTTGGAGGCAGCGGTAACCTTCTACGATGCGGTCGCCGAGCATTACGCGCAACTCCGCTTCCGTTTGCGGGCGGTGTGTGCCCAAACCGTTTAACAGGGTGATTTTATTCCGCGCAATCCCCGCCGTCTCCAATTCGTCCAGCAGAACGGGCAGGATACGGTCGTTGGGAGTGGCGCGGGTGATGTCAGTATGTACCACCACAACGCTATCGCCAGGCTTGACGAGTTCGGCCAGCGGAGCCGATCCGATAGGATTGCGCAATGCCTCCCGCAACGCCTCAGGCTCGTCGGGCAGACCGGGCAGGAAGCGCGGCGCCAACACATCCACCGTGTCGGGTAATGTTACCGTCAGACCGTGGCGGCCATAAGTCAGCTTAATGTGCATCGCTTTTAAAAGGGACACGGATTCGCACAGACAATCACGGATTCGAGTTGATTGGGTCTTAGAGAATTCCCGTGAAAAGGGGGAAGATGCGAGGGTGTGGGCGGGCATACGCCCACCTGCACTTCCCTCCCATTTTACAGCCCCGCCATGGCAAATCCCTGAGAATTTGTTGAGTTATCGCCGCAGTGAAAAGAATCCTGGGTATTTGTGCAATCCGCGTCCACTCTTTCTAAGAATTAAAGTGCCCGGTCAATAAACTCGCGGGTATGAACATTGACAGGCAC
>JADGQD010000070.1 GCA_017882065.1 Anaerolineales bacterium
ATTCCCGCACAGCCGATATTCGTTCCTCAGGAATTAAATAATTTTCACGCGAATTTGGATTGGCGATTTCCCCGCCTCACCGCTGCTCAGTGGTGGCTCCTGCAGGAAACCTTCGTCTCCTTGCATGTCGAACTCGACTCCTTCCGGAAATATCGCCGCCGCAAGCCTCTGCCCGCCGATCGCATTCTCCTCGAAGGCATCCTGTACAAACTGGCAAGTGGTCTCCGCTGGCAGGATCTACGGGCCAATTACCCTGTGCGCCTCTGTCAGGACCTCTACCGGGCTCTCTACCGGTCGGGTCGCATGCAGGCCATCTACGAGCAGCTCCATTCACATCTCAACGTCTATGGGGAGGCGACCCTGGACGAACTCGTCGAAAGGGGTTGCTTTGTGATCACAGGGAATCGCGTTCATCTTTCACCGTCTGAAGAACTGACCTGGGAGAAATACACCGCCCTGCTTCTGCTCCAGCAGGCCTTCCATGCCCGTCGGGCTATCCAACGGGAAACGGACCTCGAACGTCGCCGCCGAGGCATCTTCTACCGTTTGCCTTCCCTCAGGCTTCCTTCGTCGGCTTGCTCGCTGCTAATGGGCCACCGTGCGCCCGCCTCACCCCAAACAAGTGCCAAAGAATCAAATGGGCGGACTCTTCGCCCGCCCATTTATTCCTGCAATCTCAATCCGGATTATTTTTTTAAAATGATATAGAGGGCGTGGATAATGCCGCCGATGCCAAAGAGGAACACCCACAGAGCCAGGTTGATCCAGAAATTCTTCGTGACCTTGTTGCCCTCGTGCAGGTAGACGGCTAGAGGTGGGATGAAAAGAGCGATGATAATTTTTACTATTTGGTTATCCATGTAATTCTCCTTTATTTGATAGATTGAATGGAATGATCTTACAAAACTTATTATACAATATTTATCAACATTCCTGTCAGCCCATTTTCATATAAATCGGTAAGATGCACCGCCTCCACCCGGTTCCAGTATGGCTCCGGTGCAATTGCTGTCACACGCAAATAATTATCAGTCAACCCTTCGATTTGCCAGCCTTCATTTGTGAGGATGGATGCAGCCTCCCACAGGACAGGCATCGTTTTTCCGATGAATTTCCGGTGGTAGGATTCAGCGGAATCGGCCAGGACCGTCCGCAGGGCCGCGCTGCGGGCTTTGACCAATTTGCCGTGCACCTGTCCTTTCATGCGCGCCGCCGGGGTGCCGGGACGGGCCGAGTAGCTGAAAACGTGCCCCCCAGCGAAGTGCATGGACTTGACGAACTCCAGCGTCTCGGCAAACTCTTCGTCCGTCTCGCCGGGGAAACCGGCGATGACATCCGTGGTGATGGCAACCTCCGGGATGGCCGCCCGCGCCGACTGTACCAGCGCCGCGAAGCTGTCCGGCGCGGTCTTGCGGGCCATGCGTCTCAACACACGGTCACTCCCGGATTGCAGGGGCAGATGCAGATGGCGGCACAGGCGGGGATCGCACCACAGGCTGAAGAAATCCGCATCCAAATCCCAGGGTTCGAGCGAGGACAGGCGCAGACGGGGTGCAGATGTCCGGGCAAGGAGAGCAGAGACCAGGTCCGGGATGCGGCGGGCAGGCTGGAAGTCCAGCCCCCACGAGCCGAGATGGACGCCGGTCAGCACTATTTCCTGAGTCCCACCATCCAGGGCAGAACTGACATCAGCGACAATCTCCTCCACCGGGCGGGAACGCGAGGCACCGCGTGCCAGCCTCGTGATGCAAAAGGTGCAGACGTTGTCACATCCATCCTGAACTTTGATGAACGCCCGTGTGCGCAGGTGCAGACCGGGCAGCGGCTCACGGGCAATCGGCTCGAGGTCGAAGAACTCCTGTGGCAGGTTGAGCAGGTCGGCTGCCAGGCTCTCCTTTTGCAGGTTGGGGACGATGCGGGTCACACCGGGGAGCGACGCAGCCTTGTCCGGTTCAAGCGTGGCCCAGCAGCCGGTAACGACAATGTCGACCGCCCCCAAGCGTTTAGCCCGGCGGATGGCGGCGCGCGAATCCGAGGCGGCTTCGGCAGTGACGGTGCAGGTGTTGACCACCGCCAGGTCTGCTTCGGCGGCGGTGTCAACAATCTCATGCCCGGCAGCCCGGAACTGACGGGCCAGGGATTCGATTTCCGCCTGGTTCAGGCGGCAGCCAATGGTATCGAGAAATATTTTCATAGTTTCGTTGTTCGTAATTCGTAAACTGGCCTTAAGGATGGGAACGATTAACCAATAACCTTTCACGAATTACAAATTACGGTTTATAGACTACAAAATTATCAAAACTCACATCCACGCCGGTTTCGTCAAACGCCCCGGTGATGAGACCGGCATCGCCACCGGAAAAATCGGCATCGTTGGTGATTGCGATGGCCTGGCCGTTGACAGTTCCCGTCAGGGTATTCCCAATGCAGTCAAAACGCAGACGGTTGGGAGCGCTGCCCTGCACGATGGCAGCGCTGTACGCCATCATCTCCTGTCCGAGCAGGGAGGCCGATCCGTTTTTTATTTTGCCGATGGCATAGTAACCGTCACTGGAGATAATGAAAACGTAAAAATTATCCATATCCTGGAAGCGGCATATCAGACCAAAGCGGTTGTACACTGGACCCGCCAGCCGGGTCGCATCCACCTCTATTTGTACATCCCCGTAAGTCTGCCCGGAGACAGCCCGTAGGTCATAGCCGGCTGACTGCACCAGCATCTGGTAGGTGCCGTCGGCGTATCCAAGGATGCCGTTCGCACTGACCGTCTGGGGCCAGCCGTTGGCAGGGTTGGAGAAATCGTCGTGGTAGAGAGCCTCACCCGATTGTGTCACCAGCTCGGCAATCAAGGAGCTCTGGCAGGCGGTCAAAAAGACGACAAGGAACAAGCCGTGCAAGATTTTCATAGATGGTTGCTCTCACCCGACCCTCTCCCTATGGGAGAAGAAACTTTAGGGAAAATATTGCTCCAACAAACGCCCGGCCTGCCAGCCATAGGTTCCGTTGGGATCTAATGTCCTGGCCAGGCTGAGGTAAGAATAGGCCGAGAGGCGGTCGCCTGTTTGCATATAAACCAGTCCCAGGTGCAGGGCCGGGGCAGCCTGGGTGGGGCTCATTTGGACGGCCTTTTTCAAATAAGTTTCCGCAGCAGTGTAATCTTCCAGCAATAACTCCGCCTGACCGGCGAGGTCGTAGGACCGCCAGTCATTGGGGGCCAGGCCAACCAGTTTGCGCGCCGCAGGCAGACCGGTCACATCTACATCCACGTCGTTGGTCACACTGAAAGCTGCCAGCGCCCGCCAGGTTGAGGCGTCTGCCGGAGCCAGTTCGACCGCCTGGAAATAGTACACGTACGCGGCAACCAGGTCGCCAGTCTGTTCGGAGGCGCTGCCCAGAGCCATCTGCCAACCGGGATTGTCTGGTTCCAGGTCCGCGGCCTTACGGAAGGCTGCCAGTGCGGCGTCTGGCTGTTCCTGGCGCTGCAAGTATAACCCGTACAGTCCCTGAACCATGGCCGACTCCGGGCCGAAGGTCAAGGCTTGTTCAATTTCGAGATAACCGTCCTGACCCTGTTGCTGCTCCGCCTCGCCAAGCCAGGCCCAGGCTTCGGCATAATTGAGGCGCCCGGCAATCGCATTGCGGAAGGCTTCAACAGCCAGGTCCCATTCGCCCAGCGCTCCCAGCGCACGCCCGGAGACCAGGAACTGGTAGGCGCGGTCATCCGAGAGAAAAGCGGTGTTCAGGGCGTTGCGAAGACTCTGCACGGGGATGTCCAAATCGGGATTGAGTTTGACGGCTTGCATCAATTCGGGCAGGGCTTGTTCGGGGTTGGTGGCGGTAAGCAGAAGGCCAAGAGTGTAGTGGGCGGCGGCATTCTCTGGCTCGAGGGCAATGTTTGCGCGCCAGTATTCGCTAGCCTCGACGAAGTTGCCCATTAAGCGCTCCGCGGATGCCAAATTACTGGTTGCCTGGGGAAGCGGCAAAGCCTTCTCCCAGGCTTTCACAGCCAATGATAGTTCCCCTTGCTTCTGGTAAGCCATGCCTAGATAGAGCCAGCCCCATTTGGAGATTGCATGGCGCTCAACGGCTTTATTAAAGAAGGTGATCGCGTTTTCTACATCGCCGTCTTGCATTGCCTTCACGCCCGCCTTTTCCCACAGGGACGGCATCCAGGGAATCCGCGCCGCGGCCGATGCGTAAGCCTGCGCGGCCTCCGCCTCGTTCCCCGCCGCGTCGTAACGATCTGCAGATCTCAGGTCCAGGGTACCGGCGATGGGTCGCGGAGCCAGGATGAGAGTCAACAGGGCGATCAGGATCAGGACATGGTTCGGTTCGAACGTCTTCTTCATAATGTCAATAGCTATTATAAATCACGAAAATGGTTCTCTGGGAATTGCTGTGGCGATGGGGTAAATAGGGAACACCCCCGTATCTTTCCCTCTATTATGTACGGGAATTCCCAAAAACCCATGAAAATGGTATACCCACTCTGCCAATAATGGTATAAACTTATGGGGAAGCAGTATAATCGCTCAGGCAGTTACCTATGAATCTATTCTTCAATCAAATTTTCACGCTCCTTACTACCCCTCCGGGGAATCTCATCTACCACGTCCTGCTGGTGTTTACGATTGCCGGAACGCTGCAAGGAGCTATTCTTCTCCTGCGCTCCAGTCAATTTCCCCAGGCGCGGCGGACGGTATTCGGCCTCGGCATTTTACTCGGCCTTCAGGTTATCCTGTTCATTGTCAGCGGTCTGGCGTTGCAGGGATTGATCGACCCGAAAACGTTGTTGCCCCCGCTCGACCGGGCAGTAACGCTGCTGGCGCTGGTCTGGATTATCTGGCTGTGGGCTTTCCCTGAACCGGTGCGGTTGGCTGATTCTGCCACTGTACTGCTCAACTTACTTGTGCTGACCCTCTTTGGCCTGACACTGGCGTTCTGGGCGCGAAACCCGGGGACGAGTTTCAACGCCTCAACTTTCGAAATGATCTGGCAGGGCTTCAGCCTGGCAGTCGTTCTGCTTGGCATTCTGGGGTTGGCCATGCGCAGACCGAACGGCTGGGGCAATGGTCTGGCCATGTTGCTGCTGGCTTTTATCGGGCACCTGCTCACCCTGATCTGGCCGATGGACGGCGACTTTCCCGGATTTGTCCGGCTGACCCAACTGGCCCTGTACCCCATCCTGCTGACGATTGTGCAGCGCTTCCCGACCTCCGCTTCAGTGCGTACGCCTGTTGTCGAGACTGACCACTCTGCCGCGCAACCCATCCAGGAACGGCGACGTTACACCACCGATCCCAAGACCCTCCACGCCCTGATGTCCCTGGCCGCCGAGGTCAGAGCTGACAAGATTGGCCTCGCCATGACGCGCGGCATTGCCCATGCCATGCTGGCCGACCTGTGTTTCCTGGTCACCCTGGCCGAAGACAAGAGCCTTTCCATTGCCTGCGGCTATGACTTGATTCGCGAAGTGAACCTGGATGGCATAGCCGTCAACAAAGATGCCATCCCCCTGCTCGCCAATGCCATCCAGCGCGGACGTCCGCTGCGTTTACCGGCCAGCAGTACCTCTCCAGACCTTAAGGGCCTGGGACAAATGCTCGGCCTGACCAATACCGGCCACCTGTTGAGCGTCCCTATCGCCTCGCGCGAGCGCGGACCTCTGGGCGGCATCCTGATCCTATCTCCACATTCCAACCGTCTTTGGAGCGCCGAAGACCAGGCCTTTCTCTCCCAAGTTTCATCCCTGTTCATCCCCATCCTGGAACGCGGCCAGCGCACCTTTCTTCTGGAGACCGAACGTGACAAGGCATATCAGGATGCCCAATTTGCGCAGGAACAGGCTGCGGAAGCAAAAAAGAAATACGAAGAGGCCGCCAAAGAATTGGAAATGGTGCACGAAAAAGTTTCCCAGTCGCAGTTGCAGGCTGAGAACATGGCTGCCCTGCTGGTCATGCAGGAAGAATCCCAGAAAACGATTGAATCCTTGAAAACCCAAATCGAACAGATGCACCCGGCCGGAGAAGTTGGCAGCTTGCCCGGTGACTCCACACAATTGGAACATGAACTGCGCCAGGCCCTCGAAGAAATGGCGCGGATGCAAAACGCGCTGGCAGATGCCAACGTAATAATCCTGAAACTGGAACAGCGTCCCAAAGCACCCATCACCAGTGAACAGGTGGAAGTCATCGCCTCCATCTCTCAGGAATTGCGCCAGCCGATGTCTTCCATCATCGGCTACACCGATCTGCTGCTGGGCGAATCGGTCGGTATCCTCGGCGTTCTGCAGGGCAAGTTCATCGAGCGCATCAAAGCCTCCACCGAACGCATTGGCGGCCTGGTGGACGATCTGATCCAGATTACCAATCTGGAGACCGGCAAGATGGAATTCAAAGCAGAGTCAATTGACCTGAACCCAATCATTGACAATGCCATGGCCTACACCGGCACGCAGATCCGCGAAAAGAACATCACCTTGCGGCTGGATATTCCCGAGGCCTCACCGCACGTCCAGACCGACCGGGATGCCCTTCAGCAGATCTTTATCCACCTGCTCCAGAATGCCACCGCTGCCACCCAGACTGAAGGGATTATTACCCTGCGGGTTCAGTTGCAGAGCGAGTCAAATGAGCACTTCATCTCCATCCAGGTGACGGATACCGGCGGAGGCATCTCTTCCGACGATATTCCACGCGTCTTCGCCCGCCGTTACCGGGCCGAACATTCCCTCATCCAGGGACTGGGAGATACCGGCGTCGGCCTCTCCATTGCCAAGGCGCTCACCGAAGCCCAAGGCGGCCGCATCTGGGTCGAGACTGAAGCAGGCAGCGGGTCCACTTTCAGCGTCCTGCTGCCAGTCCTGCTCGAGGCGGAAGAAGTGAAATAAAATGCGGGATGTGCAGCAGGTTTTCTGGGGAATCTTCACCGCTCTGCTCTCCACCGCCTTACTCTTTGGAGGTTTTTCGCTTTCCCTGGCAGAGGGAAACATGCGTTTGCCGACTCCCACCCTGACGCCGACCACCACTCTGACCTCGCAGCCATCCCCTTCCCTGGTGGATTCTCCCACCCCCCTGTCTCCCGCCTGGACCCCCACCCTGTCTCCCGCCTGGACCCCCACCCTGCCTCCCGCCTGGACCCCCACCCTGCCTCCTACCCGGACCCCCACTCTGCCTCCCCCGCCCACCAAGTGCGCTCCGCCTCCGGGCTGGTTCTCCTACATAGTCCAGCAGGGTGATACACTCTACCACTTGGGTCAGGTCTATGGCATTCCCTTCACGGATATCCAGCGCGCCAACTGCCTGACCAGTTCCAATATCCACATCGGACAACGGCTCTACGTCCCGCCCTGGGCTACGCGCACGCCTTCGCCGACCTCGATCCTGCCTTCCGACACCCCCTCGGTCCCCTGGTTCGATACGCCAACCGAGACACTCATCACTGAGACCAGTACACCCACCGATACCGAAACCGCGTCTGCCACACCAACGCCCATACCACCCACCGATACCGATACCGTCACCCCGTGATATCTATTTAACAGGGGCATTCATCATACATTACTCTATGCGTTCCCGAATAATCAACCTCGCCTGCCTGCTCCTGATAATGGTCTCCGCCTGCGGAGCCCAGCCTTCTGCGCTTGCGCCCCTCTCCACACCCACGACCCTGTACCTGGTCACCGTGCCAGCCGATGCGACCCCCACCGCAACCCCCTTTCAACCGATTGCCGTTAATGACATCCCCAGCCCCTCGCCTGTCTTTACCGAAACTCCACCACCGCTGGATGCCACCTTCGATCCCAATACCTTATTAACCGGCACGACCACGCCACAGTCATTCTACGTCCCGCTCTACGCACCAGACCCGTCACTGACCTTGACCGGCAATGATACGGTCACGTTCCTCCTGCTCGGTTCCGACAAGCGCCCCGGTCAAACCTACTTCCGGACCGATACCATCGTCGTCGCCGTAATCCGTCCCGGGTCCGGGCAGGTTGCACTCATCTCCGTCCCGCGCGACCTGTATGTCTACATTCCCACCGTCGGCATGGACCGCGTCAACGCGGCCTACGAGTACGGTGAAATGTACGACTACCCTGGCGGAGGCTTTGCCCTGCTCAAAGCCACCATCCTGTACAACCTGGGACTCAACATTGACCATGTGGCAATTGTGGACTTCGATGGTTTCCGCCGCATTGTGGATACGTTGGATGGGATTGACGTGCCGGTTTTTTGTTCATACACCGACTGGCACCTGATCGACCCCAGTTATGACCCGGAAAACGAAAACAACTGGGCGCTCTACACCGTCGGCCCGGGTGTCGTCCACATGGACGGTGACCTGGCACTGTGGTACGCCCGTTCGCGCAAGAAGTCCAGTGATTTCGACCGTGGCCGCCGCTCGCAGGAGGTGCTGCGCGCCCTCTACACACGCGCCCTGCAAACCGGCTCGATCAGCAAAATCCCGGAACTCTACAACGATTTCAGTTCCTCGATCATCACCGACCTGACTCTGCCAGACCTCCTGCAACTCGCTCCGCTGGCCCTGCATATGAACAATGCAGATATCCGCAGTTACTTCATCGGGCGGGACTACGTTACTGGCTGGATGACGCCTGGTGGCGCCAGCGTATTGCTTCCCAACGGACCAGCCATCCAGTCCATGCTTCAGCAGGCTCTCTCGCCCGCGCCCCGCACCACCGATGCGGAAGCGCTGACCGTCGAAGTCCGCAACGGGACGTTCAACCCTGGCTGGGACTCTCTGGCCGCCGAGCGCCTGAACTACGTTGGTTATAACACCAGTATCGCTATTGCCGACCGGCAAGACTATGCCAATTCCCTGCTCTATGACCTCTCCGCTATCCCCGACTTGAACCGCGCCGGCTCGCTGTTGAACGTGCTCGGCCTGCCGCCGGAAGCCTTCGTCACCGCCCCGATACAACAGGATGTGAATTATGTCCTTATCGTTGGTGCGGATTACCAGCCGTGTTTTAACCCGGCGACCATCGCCCCTTAAAATATCGGCTCCCCATCAGGGGAGCCTTTGATTTTATTCGTGCATCAGGCTTTCTTCAGCACCGGCAGGCCATTGGCCGTCTCGCTTACTTTGTAACCGGGGGGGACAACCTCCTGCACACCGGCCTTCTTTTCCTTCGCGAAGAAGTAGAGTGTCTGGGTTTTACCGGTCTTGGTTGTGGTGCTCCTGGCATGCAAAAAATATGTGACACCACGTTTGTTGGTATGACTGAAAGCCATAGGAACCTCCTTCTTGGTAAAAAGCCTGTGACAGTCTTTCAAGCACAGGTGAATAGGAAATTACATTATAAACGTATTTTGACGGGCTGGCGCGTCCAGTTTTTCCACCGGAAAACGGCGCGGCAGGTGCGGTATAATCACGCCCGTGACGAATCCGAAGCGACCGGAAGACCTTTCGGAACAGGAACTGCGCCGTCTGCTATTGGACAAGCGCCA
>JADGQD010000214.1 GCA_017882065.1 Anaerolineales bacterium
TGGCCCCAGCCATTATTGCGGCCATCCACGATGCAACGGGCATTTGGATGGATGAGATCCCGGTCACACCGGAGCGCATGTGGTGCGCGTTGCACGAGACAGGAGAAAGTCATGTCTGAGACATTGGATTGGATCTTGAAGCGGAGAAGTATCCGCGTTTACGCCGATGCACCGGTGACTGACGAGCAGGTGGAGACGCTCCTGCGTGCGGCCATGGCGGCGCCCTCCGCCAACGATGTGCGACCCTGGGCGTTTGTGGTGGTGCGCGATGCGGAACGGCGCGAAGCGTTGGCGAAAATCCACCAATGGAGTCATATGTGCGCCAAGGCCCCAGTGGTCATCGTTGTGCTTGGCAACCCGGAAGCATCTTTGCATTGGGTGGAAGATTGCAGCGCGGCGACTGAGAACCTGTTGCTGGCTGCGGCTGGCCTGAACCTTGGGGCGGTATGGGTAGCGATTTACCCTCACGCTGACTGTGAAGCTGGGGTTCGCCAGCTGCTGGAAATTCCAGAGCGGTTCAGGGTTCTTTGTCTGGTGCCGGTCGGCCAGCCGGCCGAAACGAAGTCGCCCCGCACTCGCTACGAGGCAAGCAAGGTACATGTTGAGACGTTCGGAAACCGGGATTAAGCCGGGTAGTCAGAATGGGAAAATGAAGATGACGGCAAAGGAAGTGGTGTCAGTATTAAAGAAACAAATTACCAACAGCAGACAGGCGCTGGCTGAGACGGGCTTCAAACAACAATTCGCTTGCGTCTACGCCCCGATCGGCCTTGACCTGGGTGGCTCATTTTCTGAAGAAATCGCGGTGGCGATCCTGGCGGAGGTAATTACCGTGCGGCGCGGCGGCACCGGTGGATTGCGATCACGTCAGGCAAAACTCACCCCGGAATGATGACAAATGACCTTGACGCTGGGAGTTTCTGGTATATAATTCAATGATGATTGAATTACTTTCGAGAAGAGATGACCATGCCCAATACCATATCACCCCCCACCAACCTGCAGCGGCTGGCTGAATGGCTTAAAGTCCTGGCCGAGCCGAATCGCCTGCTCATCTTTAATCTAATGATGGAAGGTGTTCAATGCAACTGCGAGTTGGGGGATGGCCTCCAGATGGCACCCAACCTGATCTCTCACCACTTGCGGGTGCTGCGCGAGGCGGGCCTCATCGATGTTGAACGCGATGCCCTTGATGCCCGCTGGATGTACTATTCGATTAACCTTCAGGCACTGGAGGAACTCAACCAGGCCTGGAGTTCCTTTTTTGACCCCCAGCGGATCAAGCCCCGCCGCCTGACTTGCGGCCCACATGGCGAGTTCATTCGCCTAGATCTTGAGGAAGCAAGATAATTTTTTTATTCAAATACTTCAATGGAGACTGAAACAATATGACTCAAATCATTCCCACCTCTGATCTAATGCCATCGCAAGTCAAAGCGGCGGATGTGGAACTGTTTGACCCACCGATGTGCTGCCCAACCGGTATCTGCGGACCAACCATTGACCAGGCTTTGTTGGATCTCAATGAAATGGTGATGGCGCTCCAGTCCCAGGGGGTCAGCGTGGCGCGCTACCAAATGACCAGTCACCCGAACGCCTTTCTCGGCAACGCCGAAGTGATGAAACTCATCCGCGAGCAGCAAATGACTGCCCTGCCGATTACTGTGGTGCGTGGCAAAGTTATAAAAACCAAAACTTACCCAACACTGGCAGAAGTGAAAACTCAACTTGACGGAGCCTCTAAATGACCCAATACCTCTTCTTCTCCGGTAAAGGCGGCGTAGGCAAGACCAGCATGGCCTGCACGCAGGCTGTGCGCTATGCCGATGAAGGGAAACGCACGCTCATCGTCACGACCGATCCAGCCTCCAACCTTTCAGATACATTCGAGCAGGAAATCGGACATCACGTCACGCCAATTGTGGGCGTGCCGAATTTATCTGCGATGGAAATCGATCCCGACAAGGCCACACAGGAATATATTGACCGTGCCATGGCGCCCATCCGTGCCGCTTTCCCCGCCCAGATGGTGCAGGTGATGGAGGAGCAAATGAGCGGCCCCTGTACGGCGGAGGTGGCTGCCTTTGACCGCTTCACCGATTTTCTTGAAGCACCGGCCGATGATGGCGCAGCCTTCGACGTGGTGATCTTTGACACTGCCCCAACCGGACACACCATCCGCCTGCTGGAATTGCCTGCCGAATGGAGCCAATCCATCAACGCGGCCAGTTCGGGCAGCGGGCAGACCTGTATTGGCCCGACAGCAGCCATTCAGGATGCCAAACATAAATACGAGCGCGCCCTGGCTGCAATGCGGGAGAGCGCACAAACTACTTTTATCTTTGTGCTGCATCCCGAAGCCATTTCCATTCGCGAAACCCAGCGTGCGATCAGCGAATTGCGCAAACTGGAGATCCAAAATTTCCGCCTGATCATCAACAGCATCATCCCGCCCGAAGCCGCACAAAACCCACTCTTTGCCGCCCGCGCCGAAATGCAAGCGGGTTACCTGGCCCAAATCGAGCGTGATTTTACCTTCCAAAAACAGCGTATGACTCTGCAGGCGGGCGAGATCAAGGGCTTGGAAAGACTGCGCCAGGTGGGAAAAATCTTCTTTGACGGCGAACCAGCAACGAGGATGTTTGAAACGGAGAGCGCCCAATCTCAAAGCACAACTTTCGCTCTACCACGCGAAGATGTTCGAGCAAGCATACAACCTAATGGTCATCGCCGGACCGTGTTCTTCGCCGGCAAGGGCGGTGTTGGCAAGACCGTTGCCTCCTGCATCACTGCTGTCTGGCTGGCGCGGCAAGGGCATAAAACCTTGTTGTTGACCACCGACCCGGCCGCGCACTTGGGTGATGTCTTAGACAGC
>JADGQD010000215.1 GCA_017882065.1 Anaerolineales bacterium
AGAACACGCTCCGCCAGCCGAAAGCCTGCGCCAGCCAGCCGCCGAATGACGGGCCGACTGTCAGGCCAATGTAGGTCATCATGGATGCCAGTCCGAGCGCCCGGCCGCGCATATTGCCGGGGAAATTGCCGGTCAGGATGGCGGGAGCGTTGGAGGCCAGCATGGCCGCACCCACGGCCTGTACGCCGCGGAACAGGATGAGCGTTTCCGGGGTTTGAGCCGCCCCGCACAGCGCCGAACTGGTAGCGAAAATGCCGAACCCCCACACGTACACTGACTTGTGCCCGCGCAGGTCTCCCAGGCGGCCAAAGGTGAGCAGCAGTCCGCTCAGGACAAGCAGGTAAATCGTGACCACCCATTCGACGGTGGCCACGTTACTGGTAAAGGCCTCCCGCACGACGGGCAGGATGATGTTGACCACGCTCCCATCCAGGGCTGCCATAAAGGAACCGGTGCCTATGGCAACGAGTACCCACCACTTGCGGTCAATGGTTTTCAATGTTGTGCTCCTGTGCAAAGATACCCGCAACTATAACGGCGGGGAGGGGACAAGTCAAGCAGTAAACCCGATGTTTTTTCTGCCGAACAAATTATCCTTTTTGCCGCAAAGAGTGCAAAGTTTATTGGGTTTTCTTGGCGCCCTTACCCTCCGGGTACGATGTCGCGGGCTTCGCCCACCCAATACCCCCATTTACCCAATCGCCACGGTGATCCCAAGAGAACCTCTTTCTATCACGGGTATTCCAAAAGATAAAAAAATCTTTACACAATCTTTATATGGATTTCATGCGGGCTTTATCGCGGCCGGTTAAACTACAGCTATCAATTTTACAAGGAGTTTGGTATGAATAAAGTATTGAAGATAACTCTCATGGTAATCAGCGTTCTTGTTTTGTCAGGTGGTGCGGTCTTTGCTGGATGGACAATTGCCAGTAGTCGCCAGCCACAAGCTAATGTTCTCACTGCCGGGCAATACCCTGGCCGGGGTCCCGGCCACATGATGAGCGGAGGTTATGGGATGCAAGGCGGAATGATGGGCAACCGCCTCGGGGTCGGACCCGGAACCGTTTTCACACCACTGACCGTTTCTCAGGCTGAATCGGCCGCTCAAGTCTACCTGAATGCGCTCAACCTCCCGGATCTTGAGATTGCCGAAGTGATGATTTTCGACAATAACGCCTATGTGCGAGTGGTTGAAAAGAGTACAAGCATCGGCGCGTTCGAATTGCTGGTTGATCCGGGCTCGTTGGCGGTTTATCCCGAACATGGCCCAAACATGATGTGGAATCTCAAATACGGGGGTCTCAACCACGCCGGAATGATGACGAGCGGATCTGGCTGGAATAATACTGTAACCGCCAATGCGTCTGCAGAGATGTCCGTGACCGCGGAACAAGCTCTTCAATATGCGCAGGTCTACCTGGATGATTATCTGCCCGGCACCAGTACTGCTGCTGACGCCGATCCGTTCTACGGTTACTACACGATTGATGTTCAGCGCGCTGGGAATACCATCGGTATGCTGAGCGTTAATGGTTTTTCCGGGCAGGTCTTTTACCACACCTGGCATGGAAACTTTATCGAAATGAGTGAAGACAAGTAGACAACTCTGACCAAAAGGCCGGACAACTCGTCTGGCCTTTTAAATTTTGTTACAATATGGCAGAGGTGTCTATGCCGAACGCTAAAATTCTGGTCGTGGACGATGAAGCGAGCATCGTCAACCTGGTCTCATTGTATTTGAAGGCCGAAGGATACGAAGTGTATGTGGCTTCGGATGGCCTGTCTGGCTTGAAGGCGGCGCGTGCTTATAAGCCCGATTTAATCGTACTCGACATCATGCTCCCCGGTATGGATGGGTTGGAACTGCTCTCGCGCCTGCGCCGCGAATCAGATGCTTACGTTATCCTGCTGACGGCGAAAACCGAAGAAACGGATAAAATTGTCGGCCTGGCGGTGGGGGCGGACGACTACGTAACCAAACCGTTCAGCCCGCGCGAACTGACGGCACGCGTCAAGGCGGCCCTGCGGCGTCTGCAAACGGGAGCAGGCTCCGGTTCCGAAACCGCTGTGTTGGCATTTAAAAGACTTCGTATAGACACCGGAGCGCGACAAGTTGTCCTGGATGACCGTCCCGTCGAATTAACAGCCATTGAATTTGACTTGCTCAGGGCGTTGGCCGAAAATCGCGGTCGTGTCCTGACTCGTGAACAGTTGCTGGAAAAAGTCTGGGGCTATGATTACTTTGGCGATACGCGCGTAGTGGATGTGCATCTTGGGCATATCCGCCAAAAACTGGGCGACGAGAGCTTGATCGCCACCGTGCGCGGGGTGGGGTACCGTTTTGAGGATGAACCGTTATGATAAATAAAATTCATAGTTACCTGGGCGTCAAGTTATTTTTGACGTATCTGGTTGTTATTCTGGTTGGCGGATTGGTTCTGGTGAGTGCAACCCAGTTTGCCCTGCCGACTGCATTCAATCGCCACATGGGTGGGATGATGGGCTTGTCTGTTAAAGCAATGGGAATGGGGGGGCATGGCGCTGGTCAGGGGCAAGGCTCAGGCATGGGGCAGTCCTTGTATGATAGCTTCCGGGCCGGTTTTAACGAGGCGCTGTTGTGGGCCGTGCTGGTGGCCGGCGGGCTGGCGCTGGTGGTGAGCATCCTGTTCAGTCGTAGCGTGGTTGCGCCGGTGCGGGCGATGATGACCGTCAGCCAGCGGATTGCCGAAGGCCACTACGAAGAGCGCGTCCAGACGGGTGCAAGGGACGAGTTGGGCCAGTTAGCGGAGCGGTTCAATCAGATGGCCGGGAATTTGCAGCAAGTGGAGAAGATGCGCCGCCAACTCATCGGCGATGTTAC
>JADGQD010000071.1 GCA_017882065.1 Anaerolineales bacterium
GATGGGAGACGGTCCCGACGACCCGCTGATGGACCCGCTCCCGCCGGATGGACAAATCCTGCGCGTCCACCTGCGTCCGTATCTCCGGGCGGGGAAGAACCCGGAGACGTTGCTGCGGGCTTTTATTCAAACTGCCAACGAATGGCGCGGTTCGCCGGAAAAGCTCAAGGAGTATGGTGCGGCCGCGGCGCGGTTGGCGCAGGCGGGAACAGGGTCAATTCGACAGGAGGAAATCGAGGCTTTTTTTGCTAAAATGGAAGAGCAGGATTTTCCTGCCGTGCATCATTCCGAAATTTACGAGCGTCTTTACCGCCCGGCCTACCGGGTGGTGGCGAAAAGATTTTTGGAGGAAGCTTGAGTCCATTCACGTCTCCCCCTGACCCCATCATTTTCAACAATCGGGTCTGGGAAGTCGTCCGCCAGATCCCGGCCGGAAAAGTTGCCACCTACGGGCAGATTGCCCGGATGATCCCGCCTCCTGAAGGCGTGGCTGCCAAGAGTTACCTGTCGCTCGGCCCGCGCTGGGTGGGCGGGGCGATGGCCGCCTGTCCCGATGATGTGCCCTGGCAGAGGGTGATCAACTCGAAAGGGGAGATCAGCCCCCGCCCGGGAGCGGACGAACAACGCCGCCTGCTGGAAGAGGAAGGCGTGGAGTTTGATGTGCGCGACCGGGTGTACTTGAAAGTCTTCGGCTGGGAAACAGAGTCCGGGTCCGCACAGTCGTGGTTATTTTGAAAAAAGGAGTTCCCTATGTCTTATATCGCTTCTGCAGATCGTTACGATAGTATGGAGTACAAACGCGCCGGCCACAGCGGATTGAAACTGCCGCCCATCTCGCTTGGCTGGTGGTACAACTTCGGCGGGCTGGATATGTTTGAAAATTCGCGCCTAATCGCCCGCCGGGCTTTTGATCTGGGTGTAACTCACTTCGACCTGGCCAACAACTACGGGCCCCCGCCCGGCTCGGCGGAAGAAACATTTGGCAAACTGCTCAAACAGGATTTCGCCCCCTACCGCGACGAGTTGATTATCTCCACTAAGGCCGGCTACGATATGTGGCCCGGTCCATATGGCGAATGGGGCTCGCGCAAATACATGCTCGCCAGCCTGGACCAGTCGCTCAAGCGCATGGGCCTGGATTATGTAGACATTTTCTATAGTCACCGCTATGACCCTGAAACGCCGCTCGAAGAAACGATGGGGGCGCTGGATTCTGCCGTCCGGCAGGGCAAGACGCTCTACGTGGGCATCTCGTCCTATCCGCCAGAACAGACGCGTCAGGCCGCCCGCATCCTGCGCGAACTTGGCACGCCCCTCCTCATTCACCAGCCGTCGTACAACATGTTCGACCGCTGGATCGAAGACGACCTTCTGGAGGTGCTCGAACAGGAAGGCATCGGCTGCATCGTTTTTTCGCCGCTGGCCCAGGGTCTGCTGACCGACCGTTACCTGACCGGCATCCCCGAGGGAGCGCGCGCCACCAAGACCGACCGCGTCTGGCTGACGAAGGACGATGTGAAGAAAAGCCTCGACAAGGTCCGCAAGCTGAATGAGCTGGCCTGGAATCGCGACCAGAAGCTGGCCCAGATGGCCCTGGCCTGGGTGCTGCGCCAGCCGCAGGTCACCTCGGCGGTAATCGGGGCCAGCAGCGTGGCCCAGTTGGAAACCAACCTGGCGGCGCTGAGCAAATTGGAATTCAGTGACGAGGAGCTTCAGACAATAGACAACATTCTGAGCGACTAGAAGTTATCGATGAATAACGAGGAGTGCGGACTTAAGTCCGCACTCCTCGTTATTTTCGGGTCAATTCCACCACCAATGTATCCAGAGCCAGGTCGAGTGGGACCTGGCTCGTTTTTGCCCCCACGTCAATCTCCAGCAGTTTGTGATAAATGGACTCCAGCGCAGAAAGCGAAAACCGCTTCGCCTGGCTGACCACTTTTTGCGCCACGAACTCGTGCAGTCCGAGTGCTTTCTGGACCTCGGGGATGCTCGCGCTGGCATCCAACAGTTCACGCGCCTGGAGCAGCAGCCGGAACTGGCGAATGACCATGCCCCACAATTCAAAGGCTTCTTCCTCTTCCAGCAATTGATGGAGCACGCGCTGGGCTTTTTTCCCATCCCCTTGACCGAGCGCGTCCACCAGTTCGAAAACGTTCCCTTGCGCACTGACGATGCTCACCCGGTCCACGTCCAGCAGGGTGACCGGGCGCGCAAAGTTGACGTAGGTAAGCAGTTTGGTGAGTTCCTGCGCGGCAATGCGCGTGTCCTCGCCAACCATTTCGGAGAGACGCGCGGCTGCATCCGGTTCGATCTTGCCGCCCAGTTTTTTCGTCTCGGACTCAATCCAGCGCGGCATTTCCCAGCGTTTGGGCAAGTTGTAAACGTGGACTCCAGCCCGAGGTCCGGCCTGCGTAGTCCCGGTTCCAGCACGGGACGCCGCCCATTTCAACAGCCAGTGGTCGCGCTTGAGTTCGTCATACTCTGCCAGGGCGATGATCGTTGTCGGGGCGGCCTTATCCAGCAGTCCGATGAATTTTTTCCGGGCCTCGGCAGAAGCAAAAGCCGAGATCGGATGCACCAGCACCATCACCCGGCGGGGAGCCAGGAACGGGGCAGCATTGACAGCAGTGTTGAGCGCCTCAAAATCCAGACCAAGGCGGCCATCGAAGCGGGCGATGTTCATGCCCGCGGTGGCTGGGTCACCGAGACCGGCGCATAGTTTTTCAATGTGCCCGGAGATTGCAAACTCGTCGCTGCCGTGCAGGAGGATAACGCTGGGAGAGTCAGGCATTTTAAAACACGAAGGATTAACCCTGGGTGCCCACGCGATGGAGCGAGAACTGCCCGAATTTGATTGGAAAAACATCCACTATGGACATCCCTTGCGGGTCGCCGGAGGTGGTGATGCGCTGCTGGAGCACTGGCCCCAGTGGCTGGCTGGCGATGAAACCGAACGTAGCTAGGGCGATGACCAGCGGTAAGCGCTCTACCTTATCACGTTTACTTTTAGCCCCGGCCATTCCCAGCCACGCCAGCAGACCGGCGACAAAGCCAGAAGCGGCGTAGTTCGTGCCGCAGTGGTCGTGAATGGCGAGGGTGCGTTCGCCATTGTTCATCCGCACGAGCGCCTGGATGACGGCCTCGCGCAGGTCAGCAGTGGGGATATCGCCGAGGATGAAGAATCCGCCCGGGAAGGAATAGCCCGCCAATCGCCGGTACGGGAAACGCTGTGACAGGATGTTGATGGTGGCGTGTTCCAGTCCGTGGTTGCGGCGGATACGGGATAGCATGGGGATATCGAGGATGGTCATGGTTGACTCCAATCTGAAAAGATTATACCTGTAAAAAAGGGGTCTTTGGGAATTCCCGTGATAGAGGGAAAGATATGGGGGTGTTGGGCGGGCTTCGCCCGCCCAACACCCCCTATTTACCCCATCGCTACGTCGATCCCCAGAGAACCTAAAAAAGACTTCCGAAGTTTTGGAAACTTCGGAAGTCTGAGAGGGCTGAACGTGAGACTAACCCGCCGCAGCGGGGACTGCTTCACGAGCTGGCACAGTCGTCGCCTGGATAAAGCCGATGTACATCAGCACCACACCGATCAACTCGGACAGGTAGAGCGCATCCACCAGGCCCATCTTGACAAACGAACCCGCCATGGCCGGGGCTATCGCGCCGATGGCGATCAGCACATTGCCGATCATACGATTTAGCAGCACCCGCTTGCGCCAGAAAATAAACGCCGAGTAAATCGCACCGCCAACCAGCGTCAGCGTGCCGTAGATGTTCAGGAGGATGGTCAGGGCAATGGTCAGGCCGCCGCGCGTCAGGATGTCTTTGTATTGGGATGAGATCGCCATTGTCACATTGTAGGATGCCGCGGCAGGCGTCAACGGGGCGAGCAGGATCAGGGTCGCGGCCAGCAGTGAGACGGCGGTCAGGATCCCGGTCAGGATCCATGCAACGCCAGGCTTCCGTACCAGCAGATGGATCGTCCCCTGGCCGAGCCAGGCAGCGGTCAGCATGGCTCCACTCAAGTACCACAGTTTCAGCACCAGGCTGCTGAAGGTGAAGCCCAGGATCACCTCCGAAAGCGTGCCGATGCCAAACCACAGCAGGCCGATGCTCCAGAAAAGCAGGTGCGGGCCATGTTTCAGCAAGTAACGGCGGAAGACAGCCGCGGCGAAGGCGAACGTCACAAGAGTGGAAAGGAAGGGAATGTAGTGCATGGAACCTCCAAAACAGGGTGTCTACCTTTTATCGTAGCCGCGTAAGTTAAAGGCAGGCTGAAATGTGGCTTATAGTTTGATTAAGATAGGAGCAAGGCCACCGGGTGAAAAAAGGCCAGTAATCTACCGGCTCTGAAAACCACTTCCGTGAATATTCCTCTAACTCAATGCATAAAAATTCATTCCGTCCCCCAAATCTTCAATGACAATGGGCCTGCGCTCGCGGGCGGCGAGAAAGATGATAAAAAAATCACCGACGGCACCCGCTGCATTCAGGATAGTCCCAATCAGAACAGCTGGTATTGCTCTGGAGGGAGCAATCACCAAGAGAATCAAGCCAAGAATGGACAGGAGCATAAACGGTGCAAGAGCAATGATTACGAATTGCCTGCGAGAAAAATACCATCCGGGATTGGCGGTATAAAAATATCCGCCGCGGAAGCCAAAGATGGGCCGTGAGTGCGTAACGATCCAGGAAAATATGCCATGGACTCCTTCATGCAATACTACCACTCCCATTGTGATTCCTAGCAGCGAGAGGCACACATATATAATGTTTGCTGATGTGATGACCAGTTCAAATATGAGGCCTGGGCGAATCTGTGATACATACCACGAGAAAAGCATTCCAAAGAGAATGAGAAGGGTGATACCCCCACCGTTCAATGCCCAGAAAGCGCGCCTGTTCTTGAAGAGGTTGAATGAATAGACCAATGTGGCATTGTCCGGTCGTACGTTCGTTGTACGTGGTTGTATTTTCATCATGCCACTTTCCTTCCTTTCGGCAATTCCTTCTGAATCCCAAACGCCAGTTCCAGCGCCTGGTAGACCGCACGCGCCTCCACGATTTCGATCTCCTGTGGCCAGGGCTCGCCCTTGCGCAGGCGCTTCGGGACAATCGCCGTCTTGAAGCCGAGTTTGGCGGCCTCGCCCAAACGGACGGGCATCTGCCCGGGCATGCGCAGTTCCCCGGCCAGGCCGATCTCACCGATGAGCACCGTATCCGCTTTGACCGGCAGGTCACGCATCGAGGAGGCCACCGCCGCGGCAATTGCCAGATCGGCGGCGGGTTCGTCAATCTTGAGACCACCGACCACGTTGACGAAAATGTCCACTTCGGCCAGTTTCAACCCGACCCGGCGAGTCAGCACGGCGGCGATCATCAGCAGGCGGTTGTAGTCCACGCCGTTGGGGGTGCGGCGGGCATTGCCGAACTGCGCCGCACTGGTCAATCCCTGCACCTCAACCAGCAGCGGACGGGTGCCTTCCATCGTCACAGCAATCGCCGACCCGGCCGCGTTGACCATCCGCTCTGCCAGGAAGGCCTCGGAGGGATTGGTCACCTCGGCCAGCCCGCGCTCGACCATCTCGAACACACCCACCTCGGCAGTCGCGCCGAAGCGGTTCTTGACCGAGCGCAGCAGCCGGTAGGCCTGGAAACGGTCGCCTTCGAGATACAGCACCGTGTCCACGATGTGCTCCAGCACACGCGGCCCGGCAATCGTCCCCTCTTTGGTCACGTGCCCTATGACAAACACCGCCGGTCCCGACGACTTGGCCAGTTCGCGCAGCCGGTTGGCCGACTCGCGCACCTGCGAGACCGACCCGGCGGCCGATTCCATCTCCGGCAGATAAACGGTCTGGATGGAGTCGACGATCAACAGGTCCGGCTTGACCGCCGTTACGTGCTCGAAAATCGTATCCAGATTGGTCTCGGTGACGAGGAACAGGTCAGCCGGGAATTTTGTTTCGGAGGCAATGCGCGCCGCCCGCATTTTGATCTGTCGCTCAGACTCCTCGCCCGAAACATACAGGACCCGGAGCCGGGTCGCCATTTCGAGGGCCACCTGCAGCATCAGGGTGGACTTGCCGATGCCCGGGTCACCGCCCACCAGCACGATCGAACCGGGGACGAGGCCGCCCCCCAGCACGCGGGCGAACTCGCCAATCGGAACGGGAATCCGGTCTTCGGCATCCCCGCTGACATCGGACAGGCGGTGCGGGGTGGAGCGTCCGCTCAGGCCGCGCGGGGCTGTCTTCCCCCCGGTCGGCGCATCGGTCACAATCTCCTCAACCATACTGTTGAACGAACCGCACTGCGGGCACTTCCCCATGAAACCGGCGGAGACGCGTCCGCACTGCTGGCAGACGTAACGGGTGTGGGTTTTGGTTTTGGACATGGGGATATTATACTCTCCGCTCGGCGAGAGGCTTACTTACGACTGGCTTGCCTTTTTTCGCGGAAATGGGGGCTAATAGTCTTGTTTTACACGTCCTTCCCCTCCCGGAGGCCTCATGGCCGATAATATTCCCACCGCCCTGACCTGCCCCTCCTGCGGTGCGCCGCTGGAACGTCTTAAAATAAAACGCACACAGCCAACACTGCCCGTGCTAGAACCGGGACTGCCGTGTGCGCGTTTTGGTCTTCATCAAGGAACTTTTTATACCCCTACCCAACATAGGCTTCGTCCAGCAAAGCCAGGAACCCCTCCGCATCATTCTGAAGGATGATCTTCGTGCGCGTAACGCGCGGCAGGCGCTGGAGCGCCAAATACCGCATGGCGTGCTTACGGAATAAAATCAATCCCTTGTGCTCACCATAAAACTGCTGATTGCGCTCCAGGTGCTGGCGCACCATCTGGCGCACCATCTCCGGCGTGACCTGCTCCCGGTCGAGGCGGGAGAAGATCCAGGGGTTGCCGATGGCGGCGCGCCCGATCATGACCGCCTCGCAGCCGGTATGCGCTTTCATGCGCTCAATATCCGCAACCGATTTCACGTCCCCGTTGCCGATGATCGGGATTTTCACCGTTGCCTTGACCTCGGCAATGGCGTCCCAGTTGGCCTCCCCACCGTACCCCTGTTCCTGCGTCCGCCCGTGGACGGCAATCAGCGCGCCGCCGTTCTCTTCCACAATGCGGGCTATTAACTTATAGGTGCGGTTATCCTCCCAGCCCAGGCGGATTTTGCCCGTCACCGGCACATCCAGCAAAGTGCTTAACTTTTGGAAAATGCGCGCCACCTTGAGCGGCGTGCGCATCAGTCCCACGCCCGCACCCCGATTGGCAACTGTCCGCGCCGGGCAGCCCATATTGATGTCAATAATGTCAGGCCGCATCTCTTGGACGCGTAACGCCGCGGCGATAATTAAATCCGGGTCATCCCCGTAAACCTGGATGACAAACGGGCGCTCCGCTTCATCATAGGTGAAGCGAGTCGCGATGTGTTCGAATGCATTGACGATGAACTCTGCGCGGGTGAATTCGTTATAACTCATTGCCGAGCCAAGCGCGCGGCAGATGGAACGAAAAGGCCAATCTGAAAATCCGTCCATGGGAGCCAGGATGGCATCCCCATAGACCGGAATATTGCCCACCCGAAAAGTGGGCGGCGTTTCGGGGAGCACAGAAGTTGCAATTTGGGTCTGGAGGACTTGCATGTGTGAAAGTGCTTTCGACTTCGAGAGTAGATGTCCAGTAGTTGACCCGTGATTGGAACGGGAACCGCTGGACATCCCAATTAGTTCACTTCTTCAGGCGGTCCACAAACTGCTTTCGAAACTTGGACACTTTAGGCGCGATGACGGCACGACAATATGGCTGGAAGGAATTGTGGGCGAAGTATTCCTGGTGGTAATCCTCGGCCAGATAGAACTTGTCAAAAGGCGTGACCTCGGTCACGATGGGATTGTCCCAAATATGAGCATCGGCAATTTCCTGGATAACCTGCCTGGCAATCTCCTTTTGCTGCGCGTCGTGATAGAAGATGGCTGAGCGGTACTGCGTGCCTACGTCTGCGCCCTGACGATTCAGGGTGGTCGGGTCGTGGATGGAAAAGAAGACTGTCAACAGGTCGTGGTACGAAAGCACCTGCGGGTCAAACGTGACTTGGATGGCTTCAGCGTGACCGGTATCCCCGTCGCAGACCCGGGCATAGGTCGGGTTCGGGACCTGTCCGCCGCTGTAACCCGATTCAACCGATTCCACGCCTTTGAGTTCGTCGAACACGGCTTCGATACACCAGAAACAGCCTCCAGCAAGCGTTGCACCCTGTCCCGTGCTGGAACCGGGACTACCACGTAAATTTTTACCCATAAAATCCTCTGTAAGGGCTACCCATATTATCCCCGTAAGGGGACACCGTCCCCGCGCAGTACCCGCCGAAGGTCCCCGAAGGGGGCAGGGTGAAGGGGAATGGGTCACGCCAACCAATCATGCAACCGGTTCGGGCGCTTTTTCGGGTTGTTGCGCCCGTTTCAAGACCACCTCTTCCTCCGAACCATCCACAAGAATGGTATCGCCTTCGTGGAAGGTCCCGGCCAGCAGGGCGTCTGAGAGGGGGTCCTCAACTTTTTGCTGAATGATGCGGCGTAAAGGCCGGGCGCCCATTTCCGGGTCATAACCCTGCTTCGCTAACAGGTCCAGGGCGGATTCGGTGGCGGTCAGCGTCACCTCGTGTTCGGCCAGCCGCTCAGTCACCTTGTTCAACTCCAGGTTCACGATCTGGCGGATGTCATCCTTGTTGAGCGAGCGGAAGACGATGACGCTGTCCAGCCGGTTGATGAACTCCGGGCGGAAGACCTTCTTAAGTGACTCGGTCAGTTTCTTGCGCATCTCTTCGTAGGAAGTGCGCTCCTCGGTTTTTTCGTCGCGCTTGAGTTGGAAGCCGAGCGAGGTCTGCTTCTTGATTTCTTCCGCGCCAACGTTGGTGGTCATCACAATGATGGCGTTGCGGAAGTCCACCGTGCGGCCCTTGGCATCGGAGAGATGGCCTTCCTCCATAATTTGGAGGAGCATGTTGTGGATTTCGGGGTGGGCCTTCTCGACCTCGTCGAAGACCACGATGGAGTACGGGCGGCGGCGCAGGGCCTCAGTCAGTTGACCGGCATCGTCGTAGCCGATGTATCCGGGCGGAGCCCCGACCAGGCGGCTGGCAGTGTGGCGTTCCATGAATTCGGACATATCCAACTGGATCAGGGCTTCCTCGCTCCCGAACATGAACTTGGCGAGGGCCTTGGTCAACTCGGTCTTGCCGACGCCGGTTGGACCGAGGAACATGAACGAGCCAATCGGGCGCTTCGGGTCTTTGAGTCCGGCGCGTGCCCGCCGCACCGCCTTGGCGATGGACTGGATGGCTTCTTTCTGGCCGAT
>JADGQD010000072.1 GCA_017882065.1 Anaerolineales bacterium
TCATATAGCTGGCTCATCGGCAAGCCGATCCTTTCGGCCACATCAAGTAGTGACGTCTGACCATCAGCATAAAACAGCACCCAGCGGATGGCATCCAGTTCGTTACCGAAGATGATGTTCCCTGCATCCACAGCATAACGCCGTTCGCCGTGCCCAGACGAGTCGGCAACTTTCTGCTTGACGGCCCCACCCATCTTGGGGTACAGGCCGCGCTTGCCCAGCATGGGCTCGCCAATCGGATTGAGTGACCGGTACGTACAGTTCTGCTCCAGTTTCTCGATCGCCAGCGTGTATATCTTCAGCGTTTCCACCAGATTGGCAGCACTGACGAACTCCAGGTTGTCAAGGGAGGTGTGGTAATAGGGATACTCGTAATACTTATCCTTGCAGATTGTTCCAACCGGTACTCGCAATCCTGGTGTGGAGTACTGACGCTCGTCAGAACCATTGACATCGAAGGGATATTCGGTGAACTCGAGACCAAGTTCCCGGAACGTAAGCCGGACAGAGCGATCAACAATAGAATCGCCGCGAAAGGTGCGTTTATATCCGAAACGTCCCGGACCTGCAACTGTCGTCGCCACCATCCCGCCCGTCAACGCTCTGACAGCCTGTTCATTGCCGGCAATATATGCCAGTGCGCCGATGGTCTCCGGGGCAATGACAAAGCGATAAGAATGACGCAGAGTGCGTCCGCTCAATTCGCGCAGGAGCAGGGTCCACAACACCACACCCGACAGGTTATCGTTGGCCAGAGAGGGATGGCAAACATAGGTCGAGATGAGAAATTCCTTGCCAGATGAACCTGGAAGGATGGTCTCGCCGTAAGTCAGCGCGCCGGGGGCAAGGGTCGTATCCACTACCACATGATATTTTTCTTTTTTGTCGAGTTTCTGGAACTGCTCATGGGTCAGACAAAAACCCCAGGCCCGGTTGTAGTAAGTCGTCCGATAGGGAATGGCAGTTGGCAAGTCTGGCAGGGTATGGAGGTGAGGGGCTAATTCGTAGTAAGTGAGCGTCCCTTCGAACGGAATACTGTAATTCACGAGATGGAGGTTGTTCTGCTGGAAATCAATCACACGCCGGCCAGTCGAATCGGCCACGTATGCGTCCCGGACATTCCATTCATCCGGTACGGTCCAGTCATAGCAGACGGTGCCGGATGGGACTTCATGGAGTTGAAAGTTCGTGATCTCGCGCAGCAGGTTTAAAGTCCGGCGGAGCCCGTCGCCGGTTATGCTCCGGCAGATGGGAAACAAGCGGTGCAAAAGATCATCTGCGTCAAGGGTGAGAGCGTTCCAGTCAATTGAGGTCATAGGTATCATTATAATTGAATGTTATACTTGCCCGAAATCCATCTTATTCAGGAGAAGGCCGATGAGTGACAAAGAACAGGCTGTGTCGCCGGTGGGCCCCGTCTGGGAATCAATCTACAGCGAAGGCAAGGCGCTCAACCGCTATCCGTTCGACCAGGTTGTCTCCTTCCTTTACCGAAATTTCTCCCGAAGCAAGCCGCGCTCCGAGACAAAAATCCTGGAGATCGGCTGCGGGGCGGGTAACAACCTGTGGTTCGCAGCACGTGAGGGCTTTTGCGTAGCCGGTGTGGATGGCAGCCCAAGCGCCATCGAGTTTGCTCAGAAGCGCTTCGCCGATGAGGGGTTGAAGGGTGACCTGCGCGTGGCTGATTTCATCAAGCTGCCTTTTGGTGATAATGCCTTCGATTTCGTGATTGACCGCGAGGCACTCACCTGTTCACCCTTCGCCGACGCCCAGAAGACTGTGGCGGAAGTGCATCGCGTACTGGAACCCGGCGGGAAGTTTTTCTTCAACCCGTACAGTGACCGGCACAGCAGTTACGCTTCAGGCAAGCCCGGCCCCGGTGGTGTGACAGTGGATATTTCCGGCGGAACTCTGACAAATATTGGTCCCATCTTTTTCTATGGCAAGCGCGACCTGCATGCAATATTTGCCACGGGCTGGAAACTGGTCAGCATGCGGCATATAGAATATATGGAAGAACTTGAGCCGCTGTACAACTGCCATGCCGAATGGATTGTCGTCTCCGAGAAAACATCCTAACAGTGAAGCCGCCCAGCAGGGCGGTTTTTTTATTTTGGGTGGTTTAGCACGAGTGCCCAGGGGTCTTTAGAAATCAGTTCTTCCGCAACAGAAACAAAATCCCGGAAACGGCAGAGCGCCACCTTACCATAATTTAACGGTACGCTGGTCCATAAACCGCGTTCTTCCAGCGCTTTCTGAACCGGTGCGGAGCTAATATCCGGGTCAATCGTCAGGTCGCGGGCGAACATGCGGTATGTGCGGATTTGAGGTGGTTGACCGGTCAGCCGCACCTCGCCGGTGAATTCTTTCCAGTAGCGATACGGAACCTGCATCCGCTGTTCGGCATAATGGATCATCGAGGTGAAGCGTACATCCGCGCCCAGAAGGAGCAGTTTAAAGTCCAACTCAAGCATCCGGTCAAAGGCAGAACCAGGGTCGAAGGCTGATGGTGTGTCACGCATTGTCAAGTCAGCGGCATAATGTCCGACCGCTGCAACCGACTGCATCGGGTGGGGTGAGCGCAGCACGCCGCTTTGTTGGCGGACGTATTCGGGGAAAACGCCCATCTCTTCTGCCGGGGTAAACGCCTGGTCGAAAACCTGACCGTGGGCGAAGCCGAAGTTGAAAGTGGGCACCACCAGCGTCCCGGTCCCGGAGCCGATTCCGAGGACAGCCCACAGCGCGTCGAAATAGATACCCATCCCACCTTCAGGGATGCCAAGGAATTGCAACGCCGAATGGATCATCACCCCATCGGACTTTTTCAGGCCGACAGTTTCGAGGGTTGAGATGACCTGTTCACGGTTGACATTCAACATAACAGCACCCCTATCAAAATCATGCCACAAACTTTCGCGCGGCATCCGGCCAGTTGGCGGCATCCAACCCGTACTGTGATAGGAAGGCAAAGGCCATGCGTTCCAAACCGAAAGCGATGCAGCCAGTATGGGCGGGAGAGCCATCCGGCAAAGTAATGTTCAGGCTGCGGCCAAAAAAGTCCTGGTGGTAATTGTATGATCCGACTGCCAGCGTGCTTTGCTTGAACGGAAGCGCAGCCCGGATCTCGAACTTTAACTGGAAAGCGCTCTGGAAAGCTGCCTGTTTCTTGAACTCGCCGATGAAGAACGGGTCGTTAGCACTCTCGACGCGGTACGCCAATCCAATTTCCTCGAAGAAACCTCGCATACGCTCTCGTCCAGTCTCGCGGTTTTGCAAAACAAAATCCTTGGGGCCGACGAAGATAACCTCACGCATCGTGAAGTTCCACAACCGCTCCAGCGAAGCCAGGTTGACGGACTCATAACGGAAGCAGTTGCCCACCGCGGTGGCCGCCAGTTTGCCACCCGGCAGGGGCTTATCGGCCAAGGCGAAATACAGGTGATAGCAGACAGCCGGTGAGAGCAGCGCCTGGATCTTGGCGAATGAATCGACCGGTGTGTTCAGGCCGTGTTCGTCGCAAGCCGCGTGCTGGGCAAAATTATCAATTGCGTCCAGGTCCTCGCGCAAGTGGGTGACAAAGCTCAACGAATGCGGGAATGCCCGGAAGTAGCCCACACGCTCGAGCGACTTCGCCGGGATCAGGGTCGGGAAGCGATACGGTGCCGCCCCAAACGAGTCGGCTAATGCAATAAACTGGCGCTCAAAGAACGAGATCAGCCTGGTCACCAGCGGCCCAACCGTGAAAATGCCCGCCGCCTCCTGGAACATTTCACCACGTGCAAGCAGTTCAGGGTTTGGGTCGGCAGAAGAGGGTACAGGGCGATCAAGGTAATTTTCCAGGATCTGGACCTTCGGCTTGAACGCGCCCTGAACCATGCTTGTCACTACACGCTGAACCTTCTCCTCCAGCTCGCTGCGCTTTGGATCCTCAGCCTGTTCGCGCAAATCAAGCGTGATCCGGTCTCCGGTCGATGCGACGTGCGCCCTGACGATACTCTCATCCACATAAGCCAGTTTGGACTGCACCTCTCCCACCAAGAAATCGGGGATGGTGACCCTGGGTGTAATATGAAGCTGAGCGGACATGGATGCTAGTCCTTCCTGGTTTTTTGAATATACTCGCAAATGGCGGGGACGCTGGTCAACGCGGCAATAATTTCTGCGTCGATAGAAATACCGAAGCGTTCTTCCAACAGCATCATCACACCCATATGACCCATCGAATCCCATTCTTTGATCCCGCCAAATGCCAGGTTAGGCGCAACCTGTCTGATGGGAACCTGCAAGGCCTCTGCCACAGTCTCCTGAACGCGAACGATAAGGGTGTCGTTTTCCATCTTGCTATCAATTCTCCAGCAATTGATTTTTATCCTGCCGCGCAAACGCACTGGCGGCAGTTAGAAGCCCCATTGCGAACCACAGATAAGGCAAAGCGAACGAGTCGATACTGAAACCCTCAGCCAGAAAAGCCAGGATCGCGAAAGCACCCATCCAGCCCAGTGTGCGGAACAGGGCAGAACGGGTCGAGCGCAGGAACGCGCCGCCTTTCCAGAGCACCACCTGCCAGGCCGCAACCAGTGAAAAACCGATCAGTCCGGTCTCAGCCAGCAACCGCACCCAGAAACTTTTGATGTTCGGCAGTGTATTCGCCAGGAAAGCCACGTTGATGATCTCCGGCAACCGGTAACTCAGGTTGGGAATGTATTGTAAGAAGAAAAAGCCAGTATTGCCCAACCCAACACCCAGCAGCGGGTAGCGGGCAAAAACGCTCCAGCCGATGGACCAGTAAATGACACGCTCGGCAAAGTCCACCTTGAAAGCAAAATCGAATAAATTGGATGGCAGCGCCTCCAGCGACAGCAGACGCGCCGTGCGCGGGTCGAGATGCGCCCACATCACAAGCAACCCCCCCACCCCTCCGGCATAGACAATAAAGGCCACTAATCCCAGCAGGAGCGGCAGGAGCCGGTCCAGACGCCAGCGCTTCACCAGTGAACGTCCCTGCAGCCGGTTCCGCAGCCAACGGACCAGATAGGCATTCAACCGATAGAAAACGAACGCGACCGTTAGCAGGAAGGCCAGCAGCCCGATCCGTGAAATCGTGAAATACAGGATCACAATGCCTCCGGCGAGCAGGATGTTTTCAACGGAGATGCGCAGGATTTTTTTTGTTGCCGAATAACCGGTCACGGTGGCTGCCAGCCAATAGGGAAGATAGACCAGGTTCAGTTGATGCGCCAACCAGGAAGGCTCATAGGTAAAACCGCCAACACGGGTGCGGAAGCCAAGATCGTAGAGGGGACGGGTGGATATCAACGCTTGAATGTGCTCCATAAACGAAGGATAATTTCCACCGCGGAAGAGGATGATCGCCAGTTCAATGAATGACCACACCAGAATGATGAGTCCGCTCACATTGACCAGCTGCAAGGTAGTGGTCAAACTCGCCTGGTCGCGGTGCCAGATGGCGACAATAACATAAGTCACACAGCCGACCATAAGCGCAATGAGCGCCTTCATCTCGGCGTTCAAAATGGAATAATCTTTATAAGGGGGAAGCGGCAGAAAAAAAGCCGCCGCTAATGAAACCATGGCCGCGATAACGAACAGGAGAAATGGTTTCATCTCCGCCGGTAACGCGCCGCCGCGCAGCAGATAGACTGGCGTCCAACCCACCGCCAACAAAAGAATGAAAATAGCGCTGGCAGGAGCTACCTGCGTGCCTCCCATGACCTTCGAAAGCAAGGGCAAGCTGGTGATCGGCAGCGAAAGCACGGCCAACCCCATTGCCAATTTCGAGCCGAATTCCACAAGACGGAGGAAAGCAGGGCTTGTGTTCTTCATTGCAACTTCACAGGCCGGAGCACCTGTACGAGGATCATCCCGGCCAGAAAACCAATCAGGCTGCCAGCCATCATCATCAAGCTGACGGAATACAGGACCGGATGGGAAGGCTGGTTTGCCTGGGACACAATGACGAACAACAATGCCGGGTCAATCCCGCGGCCCGCCTGCTGTTCAGACGTCATCTGCGTTTCCAACCCTTTGAGATAGGCGCCCAGGTCAACAGGGGCAGCGAAACTTGCGCCAGCACACTGGTTGGCCTGTTTGAAATCCATTTCAGCGAAACACTTCTGGACAGAGTCATGCTGAAGTTGCAAAGAAATGGACTGATAAGAATGCGTCTGGGCCTCGCGTAAAGCGGCATCCACGTCAGCCAGCCACAGGTCTGCCAGCCGCGCTGCT
Organism: Anaerolineales bacterium; assembly: GCA_017882065.1. Classification (GTDB taxonomy): domain Bacteria; phylum Chloroflexota; class Anaerolineae; order Anaerolineales; family Villigracilaceae; genus UBA877. The sequence continues at coordinate 6,247 of JADGQD010000072.1, forward strand.
GTAGCCAGGTCCGCGGAGCGCACGGTTACGAACCATTGTTTCCCGCGGCGGTCCAGGTAAAAGTTCACCGGATTAAAATCGTTCTCCTGTAACTGGATATTATGGGAGCGGGCATCAGCCACCAGGTTCGCTTGCATGGTGGAATCGTAGAACATGTTAGCGGCGGGGGCGAGATAAATATTCTGATCCTCAAACAGGAGGGGCAATTTGTCGGCTGTCACAAGGCCGCGTTCGACAAGCTGCTGCTCGTCAAGGGCAACCTGATAGACAGCGGTGGCTTCATATACAGGATGCCGGAACAGGCTGAAGGTCCAGCCTGCCACGCCGCCCAGCACCATCAGTGCAGCCAGCATCCACCAGCGGCGCAGGATCCTTTCCAACATATCGAGGGGGGAAAGATCATTCATTTTATTTTCGATCCAGGAAAAAGAGTGCCGCTACACTTGTCAGACAGACTACACCAAACAGGATATTGGCATACAACGGCTCCAGGTTCAGCGCGATGAAGGCCGCACAGCCCAGAGCAATGGCAGACAGGTGCATGACGGCCACAGCATGGGGTGTATCCAACCCGAGTTCCACCAGACGGTGATAGGTATGGTTTCGACCAGCATGATAGATCGGTTGCCTCCGCCTCAGCCGCGAGAATACCACCAGGCAGGTATCAAAAATGGGGACACCCAGCACCAGGATAGGCAGGAACCAGGAGGAAGCCTGCGGGTAATTTTCAGGCGTATACAGGATGGCTACCGACGCCAGCAGAAAACCGATGGCCTGCGCTCCGCTGTCACCGATGAAGAGACGCGCGGGGGTCAGATTATAGAAAAACAGCCCGGCACATACTCCGAGGAGCAGGGTCAGCAACTGCAGGAGGATGGTCTGTGTGGAGTCAAGCGTGACCAGCACCAGGAATGCTACGGCAATGCCGCTCAGACCAATCACCAGTCCATCCATACTATCTACAAAGTTAAAGGCATTGGTGATGCCGACCACCCAAATGAGCGTTATCAGCCAGTTGACGATAAGATTGGTATGGCCCGGCAGGCCGAGGAACATGTACGGGATGATCTGCACATACGTACCGAGGGCGATCAGCAGGATGCCAGCGGTGATCTGGCCGACGAATTTAACCCAGGCCGGCAAGCGCTTGAAATCATCCCACAGGCCAACAGCGAAGATGATCAAGGCAGGCAGTAGAACCGTCCATAGCTGCTTAACCATCGGCAGGTTAAATACCAACCCCCCCACCAACAGCGCCATAACAATCGTAAGGCCTCCGGCCAGCGGCGTGGGATTTTTATGCTGTTTATGCGGCAGTACACCGGGCAGGTCGATCAGGCCAACGCGCCTGGCGAACCAGATGGCAGCCTGCCCCAGCACCAGCGAAAGAATAAGTCCGATCAGGATGTTGGAGAAGACGAATAGCGGATAATGACCGGTTGGAAGATTCATCTTACCTGCCTTTCGAAAACGCTTCCCGGTATACAGCAGATATTTGCGCGAGGACCTTTTCTGACGAAAACATCTCTTCGACCAGGTGCCGGCCTGCGGCGCCCATTTCAGAACAGAGACCGGGAGTGGAAATCAGTTTCCGCAGCGCGTCAGATAGGGAGGCTGCATCCCGTTCCCGAACCAGGAACCCGCTGACTCCATCCCGGACTGCGAGCCGGCAACCCGGAACATCCGAGGCGATCACCGGTCTGCCACAGGCGGCTGCTTCAATCAACACTGTTGGCAACCCTTCCCGATAAGATGGCAGGCAGACAATGCTGGCTTTTGCCAGGGTGGCGGGCATGTCTTCGGTCCAGCCCCACCACTCCACCAAACCTTCGTCGGCCCATGCTTTGATCTGCGCCTCGGGGATGGAGGCCGGGTTGCCCGGGTCGGTGCGGCCGGCAAGGGCAAAGCGGGCCGGAACGCCGGCATGGCGCAGGCGGCGAGCCGCCTCGACAAACTCTCCGATGCCCTTGTCCCACAGCAGGCGCGCCGCCAGCAGTACGACCGGCAGCCCGGATGGGAAGGGAGCCGGGGTAAAGCGCCGCGTATCCACGCCGACCCCCGGGATCAGATGCCCGTCTGCGGGACGGATGAAGCCGAAGTGCAGGAATGCCTGCCGGTCATCGTCGTTCTCGAAGATGACCTGGCTGCCTCTCAGCACCGCCCGGTACCAGATGCGCACGAAGAAACGCAAGACTTTCTTCAAAGGTCCGCCCGGAAGGAAAACATAGCCAAGTCCGGTGATCGAATTGACCACTGTTCTGATCCCGGCCAGCCTCGCCGCCAGTGTCCCGTAGAGCACGCATTTGATGGTGAAGTTTTGGACCAAGTCCGGCTCTTCGCGGCGGTACAGGCGTACCAGCCGCGCCAGTGAACGGAGTTCTGCCAGCGGGTTCATGCCGCGCCGGGAGAGCGGGAAGTCAATCCAACGGTAGCCCAGCGCCTGCAAGCGTGCGGCATATTCACCGGCAGGAGAAAGCAAGACCACATCATTGCCCTGCTCGCGCAAAGTCTGGGCCAGGTCGCGGCGGAAGTTGTAAAGGTACCAGTCGGTGTTGGCAAAGAATAGTACTTTCACGCTATTAACCCTGCGCATCCAACCAAGATTGTAACATGAGCACATTCCAAATCAAGTACTGCCAATTTCTCTCTCCGCGGATATGTTCGGACCACTTTCGGCGGATGGGAAGGGGATCCAAGATGCCTTCCCGTTCCAGCCTTTTCTCATCCAGCAAAGTCTCGGCCCACTCGCGCAACGAACCGCGTAACCAAGAATCGATTGGGACGCCAAAACCCATCTTGGGGCGTTCGATCATTTCCTGCGGAACATAACGATAAAGCACCTGGCGCAGAATCCACTTCCCGGTCCTCCCACGGACTTTGAGGTGGAAAGGTAGACGCCAGGCAAATTCCACCACCCGATGATCGTCCAGAAAAGGCACACGTCCTTCCAGGCTGACGCCCATCGTGGCGCGGTCCAGTTTTACGAGGATATCGTCTGGGAGATAGGTAACCAAATCGGCAAACATCATCCAGTGCGTGGGATTCCCAAGATCCGGCCAGTTA
>JADGQD010000216.1 GCA_017882065.1 Anaerolineales bacterium
AGCAGGAAATGCTTGTTGGCCTGTAAACCCGACATGACCAGCCCGCTGATGGAAAAGAGCAGGATGGCGAGCAGGTCGAGGCGCATCAACGAGGTAGTCAGCGCCTGCTTTTCAGGGGTGAAGTGCGGGACGATAATATAGCGCACCAGAGGCTCTGCCAGGGCAATAATGACCACCGACACCGCTGCGGTCAGCAGGAATGCCAGGTTAATAACCCGGGCGAACAAGTCCCAGGCAGCGGAGCGACCCTCACGGTCCAGATATTCCCGCAGTACGGGGATGAAAGCCATCCCCAGCGCACCACCGGAGAGCAGCGCTGAAAGATAATCGGGGATGTTGTTGGAGGCACCAAAAATCCCCATCCCCTCCAACCCGACAACCTTGTTGAAGAGCATGGATTTGATAAAGGCCAGAGCCTTGTCAAACGTAAAGAAAAAAGCCAGCAGGAACGAGGTCCGGGTGAGGGGCGAAAGGTTACGCATGGCGGTATTATACACGCAGGGGCACGGCGGCACCTTGTACCGGCGTGTTCTTCCTATGCAAAGGTTGGCTATCTGATAAACAATCCGATGGCTATCAGCACCGGCGTCGCCAGGGTGATAAGCACATTCTGCCCCATCGAGGGGATGAGAGCCGGTATGTTCTCAGAATTCTTCAAAACATTGCGGATGACCGGTACGGCCAGCACCAGTGTCAGCAAACCAAGCAGGGCAAACACCGGCAAGATGCCGAAAATCACGCCGAGCACAATGGCGGCGTACGTCGCCAACAGGAAAGCAGTGTAAATGTATCCGCTTGATTTTCGCCCGATAAGAATGGGATAATGCCGCCGCCCAATGCTCTGATCAGCTTCCACATCCGGGAATTGGTTAAGCAGGAGCAGGTCACTGACCAGGAAGAATGGTACCAGTGAGGCGACAAAGGCGATCCAGGAATATTCGCCGGTCAGGGCAAAATGGGTGCCGAGCACCATCAGCGTACCGAAACCCAGACCCGGAGCCAGCAGGCACAATACCGGGTTGCGTGCCATCCAGACGGTATACCCGTAGAGCAGGAAGAGGCCGATTACGCCCAGCGGAATGAGTTCCCAACCTTGCACGACGACGAAGTACAGCCCCACCAGACCAGTGATGGCAAAGGAAACGATGGCAGTCGTCAGGACAGTCGGAGCCAGTTCGGGATGCGCCTGGAGTGTTCCGCTACCGCCGCTGAAGGGGGTGCGCTGGGTGCGGGAATCCAAACCGGTCTTGAAGTCATAGTATTCGTTGAAAACGTTGACGCTGATATGCGCCGCCACCGCGCCGATGAGGACGAGCAGGAAATAAAACCAGTTGACGTGTCCCTTCGTCCACCAAGCGGTGCCGAGTCCGATCAGCGCACAGGCCGGGGCCAGAATGACGAACGGCAGGCGCATCGGGCCGAGGATGTATTTCAGATTTTTCACAAGTATCTCCTAAATTGGTTCTGATGGAATCACCTGACATAGAAACAACCTACGCGGGAGAGAGTAACCACAGGCTTTCTTTCGACTTTATCACAAGCCATGCTACTCCAACTTCCCGATCTCTTTTTCCACCGCTTCCAAAATCTCGCCCGATTTGACCAGCGCCTTCATGGCGTTGTGATCAGGGTAGAGCGGGCGGTCCACTTCAAGATGGTCCACATGCTTGCGGATGACTTCACGCGCTTTCTGTGTGCCCTTGCCGGGCGTGAACTCGCGGAAGTCGAGCGCCTGGGCAGCTGCCATGAACTCGATGCCGAGCACACCATAGGCGTTATCAAGGATTTGCCCGTTCTTGAGGGCGGTGTTCATCCCCATTGAGACAAAATCTTCCTGGTCTGCCGCAGCGGGAATGGACTGGATGCTGGCAGGGGCTGAAAGGATACGCTGCTCCACAATGAGATGGTCGGCAGTGTACTGGCTGAGCATCAGGCCGGAGTAGAAGCCGGGGCTGTGGGCCAGAAAATCGGGCAGACCTTGCGATAGGGCCGGATTGGTCAAGCGGTTCAAGCGGCGCTCCGCCATCACGCAAACCATGGTAATGGCAATTCCGGCCATGTCCATCGGCAGGGCCACCGGGGACCCCTGGAAGTTGGCGCCGGTCAGGGTTAATTTCATTTCAGGGATGAAGATGGGATTATCACCCACGCCGTTCAGTTCGATCTCCACCTGCGAGCGGGCGTAACCAATCGCATCGCGTGCCGCCCCGACGACCTGCGGGGTGGAACGCATCGAGTAGGCATCCTGCACCTTGGTTTTCATCTTGCCGGTGGTCAGGTCCGACCCGGCGACAACTTTCATCAAATTCCTGGCGGAAGCAACCGCACCCTTGAAACCGCGCAGTTCGTGCAGCATGGTGTTGTAAGGTTTCATGTTCCCCAGAAGCGCTTCGATGGACATGGCCGCGGCAATCTCGGCCTGCTTGAGGAAGCGTACCATATCGTAAATGTGGAGGGCCGACATGGCCGTCAGCAGGTTGGACCCGTTGATGGCCGCCAGTCCATCGCGTGCCTGGAGACCCGGGACCGGGATACCGGCGCGTTTCATCGCTTCGGACCCAGGCAGCCGCTCGCCGCTAAACCAGGCTTCGCCTTCCCCCAGCAGCAGGAGCATGGCCTGGGCCATCGGAGCCAGGTCGCCGCAGGCGCCGACCGAGCCTTTATTGCAGACCAGCGGCGTGACGCCCTTGTTGAGCATCTCGACCAGGGTCAGCGTGATCTCGGGACGGCAGCCGGAATTCCCGTGGGCATGGACGTTGATGCGTCCCGCCAAGGCGGCGCGCACCTGCTCGGCCGGG
>JADGQD010000217.1 GCA_017882065.1 Anaerolineales bacterium
GCGCATCAAAGAGCACATTGCCAGTGGCCGGCTCACTCCCGGCGACCAGCTCCCCACTGTCCGCTCCCTGGCCCTGGAGTTGCGCGTAAATTTCAACACTGTTGCCCGTTCTTATCGCATTCTGGACGAAGTCGGCATCATCTCTACGCAGCAAGGGCGTGGCACCTATGTCATGAACATACCCCCGCCCGAAGTCTCTGAAAAAATCCGCCGAAAAGCATTGAAGGCGCTGACCCAGCGATATATGGCGGATGCGGAACGGCTGGGTGCCTCGCCGGAAGAACTGAACCAAATCCTGAAAGACCAGGTGGCTCATTTGCAGCAAACCGGCCACCTGTTGGACCCTGAACTTGATAATGAATAAAAGGAGAATATTATGAGCCCCACAACTGTTTTAAAAGATTTAAGCCTGCGGCTACAGAGTCGCCAGCGGTCTGACCAGCATATTCCTGGCGTGGCCGGAGCGCTGTTTGGCATCTGCCTGCTGGCCAGCGCCCTTGGTACAATCTTGATGACTCAAAACGGCGTTTTGAGCGATGCCTGGGCCGGAGTCTGGAACATTGCCTGGATACTACTGGGCACGTTTTTCTTATTCTCACTCAAGGTCGCATTGCAGTGGGAGAAGGCGATTATCCTGCGCCTGGGCAAGTTCCATAAACTGGCCGGCCCAGGCGCCTTCTGGGTGTTGCCAATCATTGACACACTGGCCAACTGGATTGACCACCGTGTCATGGTCACGCCCTTCTCTGCCGAGAAAACGCTGACAAAAGATACCGTCCCCGTGGACGTGGACGCGGTGCTGTTCTGGGTCGTCTGGGATGCCGAAAAGGCCGCCCTCGAAGTTGCCGATTACCGCGCCGCCATCGCCTGGGCTGCTCAGACCGCCCTGCGCGAGATCATCGGGCAGAGCGTTTTGGCCGATATTCTGGTCGGTCGGGCCAAAATGGATGCCGACCTGCAGAAAATCATTGATGAGCGCACCACGCCCTGGGGTATCACCGTCCAGTCCGTTGAAATTCGCGACGTAATTATCCCGCCAGGTCTTGAAGATGCCATGTCCCGCCAGGCGCAGGCGGAACGCGAACGCCAGGCGCGCGTCATCCTGGGCGAGTCCGAGATGCAGATTGCCGATTCCTTCGCCGAGGCTTCCAAAGCCTACATCCATAATCCCACTGCTCTGCATCTGCGTGCCATGAACATGCTCTTCGAAGGCCTCAAGGAAAAGGGAGCGCTGGTCATCGTCCCCAGCAGTGCCGTTGATACGATGAACCTGGGTGGTCTCAGCGGTATGGTCTCATTGGCGCAGCAGAATCTGCCCAAGGAAGATAAATAATTATTACTCTATATTGGGACGGTAGTCCATTGCCGTCCCAATATAACTCGTCATCACGAGGAGCCCTATCCATGAAAAGAACAATTCCAGCCACCCTTCTGATTGTCACGCTGGTCACAGCCTTGTTCCTTACCGGTTGCCAGCCTCCCAAGCCGGCTGCTCTGTCCAATGATCAGGTTGTACAGGTGGTTGACATTACCCTGAAGGCGATCAAGGCCGGTGACTATCAGAGTTTCACGCAGGATTTCAGTGATGTGATGAAAAACACATTTACCCAAGAGCAGTTCACAGGCCTTGCTGACCTGCTCCAGAATGCCAGTGGGAATTTTGTCTCCTGTGCGGACTCGCAGCCGGCGCTCTCGAACAACCAGGGCTATGCAGTCTATCGCCTGGCGTGCGCCTACGACCTGGAAAAGGTCATTGTGACGGTTACTTTCAAAGTGGATGGCGACAAAATCGAAGGTCTGTTCTTCGACTCGACCAACCTCCGGAAAGTCAGCCAATAAGAACATCGCCACTTCCATGTTTCACGTGGAACATCGCCCGGCCTTGCGGGGATGTAAATCCTGGCAAGGCTGGTCTCCTGATAGAAGTTCCTCAGGAAACAAAAGACCATCCATTCGGTCAGGCGGGAACTGGGCTAATGGCAGGGAAAGAATTATAGAAATTGATGTAAACTATTGGAGGTTGATATGCCTGAACTTATACAATGGGAATATCGTATCCTCACTTTTGGCAACGCTTTTGTCACCAAGGATAAGCAGATCGAAGCCACTCTGAACGACTGAGGTTCAGAAGGATGGGAAGCCATCCAAGTTTATACCCCAGCCATACCGGCAACCTCACCATTGTCACAAAGCGACTGATGACAGCTTCCGCCCGCCGGCGAAGTACCTGGCCTGGCTAATAAAAAAAGGAGAATCGTTGTGGAGCTCATCAAACAATACCTACCCTTGCTGATCCCGGTCGTCCTGATACAACTGGCCCTGATGATCACCGCCTTGGTGGATCTTATCCGCCGAGCGCAGACACGCGGCCCGAAATGGGTCTGGGCGCTGGTCATCGTGCTGGTCAACTTCATCGGTCCGATTATCTACTTCGTCGCTGGACGTAAGGAAGAATAGGAGTAAGACGTGAGCAGTGTTCATATTGAAAATCTAAAGAAACATTACGGCGCGGTGCATGCGCTGGACGGCCTAAACATGGATGTCGCATCGGGAACGGTGTTCGGCTTCCTCGGTCCGAACGGGGCCGGGAAGACAACCACCCTGCGCATCCTGACCGGGCTGGCACATCCGACCTCCGGGAAGGCGCAGGTGTCAGGTTTGGACGTACTGAGAGATGGGCACAAACTCGCCCGTCACATCGGGCATCTCCCTGAGGAACCGGCCTTTTACCCCTGGATGACTCCGCTCGAGTTCCTGGATTATCTGGGGCGACTCTACGGATTTTCAGC
>JADGQD010000006.1 GCA_017882065.1 Anaerolineales bacterium
TTGCAAGAGTGCGATGCGATTATCGAAGCCGCCAGGCAAAATAGTGTGTTCCTGCAGCTTGGTTTTATGCGACGTTTTGATCCCGAATTTGCGGCGGCCGCCAGTCGGATCGAGGCAGGTGAAATTGGGCAACCCATGATGATCAAATCGCTCACCCACGGTCCCGGGCTCCCCCCAGCTTGGGCGAGAGACTTGCACACCTCTAACGGGATGTTGGCAGAAGTCAACAGCCATGATTGGGACTGTACGCGCTGGTTGATGGGCTCCGATTATGAGCGGGTCTACGTCGAAGTAGCGAATTTTAAAGGTCTGGCTTACAATGTAGACACCGAGCACTTTTACGACAACGTCCTGGTCAATATTCGTTTCGAAAATGGGGGCCTCGGCAGCATTTCCGGGGTTTGCCCGTGTGGATATGGGTACGATGCGCGGGTTGAAATCGTCGGTGAAAAGGGAATCATGCAGATCGGCGAGCTGAAAAGCCAGGCGATGGTGGTGTGCACCAATCGTGACCAGGGATTGATTACTCCCATCTACCGCACCTGGCCCGAGCGGTTCGAGTGGGCTTACATTCGCGAGTTGAGCCATTTCGCAGATTGCATCCGCACCGGCAACCCGCCCAAAGTGGGCGGCGATGAAGGACGTTGGGCGGTGGCCGGCGTTCTGGCCGGCACACGCTCCATGCTCGAAGAACGCCCGGTATATCTGAAGGAAATTTTGTAACCTTTTTAGGAGAGAATATGCTTGCCCTGGTCTATCACGGCCCCATGGATCTCCGTGTAGAAGAAATCCCTACCCCTGAAATCGGACCAGACGAAATCTTGCTGAAAGTCCACAGCGCCAGTATTTGCGGCACGGACATGCGCATCTACCACGGCGGCCACCGCAAATATCCGGTCGGTACGGTCCGAATTCCGGGTCACGAGCTGGTTGGCGAAATCACACAGGTGGGCAGCCGCGTCAAAGATTTCACTGCCGGACAGTGTGTTTTTGTGGCGCCCAACATTGGCTGCGGACATTGCCGGCAGTGCATTTCGGGCAACAACAACCGCTGCGCCAATTACCAGGCCATTGGGATTACTATGGATGGCGGTTTCGCGGAGTTTATGCGCATCCCAGCCGCATTTATAAGGCAGGGGAATTTATTCCACGTCGGCGACGACGTAGACCCCGGTGTGGCCGCGCTGACCGAGCCTTTTGCCTGCGTTCTGCGCGGTCAGGAGCCGCTGCACATCCGTGCAGGGGAGACTGTGCTGGTGATAGGCGCCGGACCGATTGGGATCATGCATGCTAAACTGGCGCGGTTAAATGGCGCGGGTAAGATCCTGGTCAGTGAATACAATGCTGCGCGTGCGGCGCAAGCTGCCGAGCTAGGCGTCGACCGGGTGATTGTCCCTACCCAGGAAGACCTGGCTGAGGTCATTCAGGAAGAAACCGGCGGCGAAGGAGCGGACGTGATTATCGTCGCCGCGCCAGCCCATTCCGCCCAGGAACAGGCGCTCTCGCTGGCGAGCATTGGTGGGCGGATCAATTTCTTCGGCGGGCTGCCGAAAGATCGCCCAACCATCCAGTTTGACTCCAACCTTGTCCATTATAAAGAGTTGATGGTTACCGCTACCACAGCTTGCAGCACACAGGACTGCTGGCGGGCATCCGAGATCATTAATTCCAAACGGGTCGACCTTTCTCCACTCATCAGCAGCCGTTTCCCATTGAAAGAGGCACTGCAAGCTTTTGCTAGCATGGAAGAGGAAAAAGGACTTAAAGTCCTATTAGAACCTTAAATATTAAGGTCTCACTCCCCTCAACAAATCCCTTCAAACATTTCTGACGAGGTAATTATGAATAATGTCCCCTTTGCGATCGCAATCAAGTTCCCGGAAATCATCCCAGGGATGTACGACAGTCACATCCTACGCAAGTTATCGTCGATGCAGGGCCAGTTCTTGGATGAACAGGCATTTACTCAGACCCTTTCCCAGGAGGACTTATTACTTTATGAAGTTTATAATTTCGAGCGACCAAAACTGGGCGGTGAGTTAGACAGCGGATTGTCGATCCTCCACCCTGGGAAGGTTGGCCAGGAATACTTCATGACCAAGGGGCATTTTCATACCGTGTTGGAGACGGCGGAGGTCTATTATTGTCTCAAGGGGAAAGGCGTCATGGTCATGGAAACACCTGAGGGGGAATGGGATGTTAAAGAACTTACTCCAGGCGTGGTCCTTTACGTTCCTCCCCGTTGGGCGCATCGCTCCGTAAACACCGGTAACGATGAGGATTTGATTACTTTTTTCGTTTATCCAGCCATCGCTGGCCATAATTATGGAGATATAGAATTACAGGGCTTCCGCAAATTAATCCTCGACTCGGGAAATGGCCCTGAAATCGTGGATAACCCGCGCTGGCAGGCGCCCGAGGTACGTCACAATGGATCTTAAGCAATGTCGATTGTTGGTTACCCCAACGTCCTATGCCAGGTCTGATTCGCGCATGCGCAGCTCGATCATCGAACAATGCGGCAAGGTGATCTTCAACGACACAGGCAAACCTCTATCCGCAGCCGACCTGGCCAGACTGCTGCCCGGTATAGATGGTTATATTGCCGGAGTCGACGAGGTAAATGCGTCTGCGCTGGAGCACGCCGACCGGCTGAAAGTGATCTCTCGCTACGGTGTGGGTGTGGATAACGTCGACCTGGACACCGCCCGCAACCGCGGAATCATCGTAACCAATACTCCCGGTGCAAACGCCATTTCCGTTGCCGAGCTGACTATTGGGTTGATTCTTTCCTTGGCGCGCCATATCCCGGAGGCCACCCAGGCTACCCGCCAATGCGGCTGGCCGCGACTATCCGGAATCGCTCTGTACCGCAAAACGGTGGGCCTGGTGGGACTGGGAATGATCGGCAAGCACGTTGCGAAAAGGCTGAAGAATTTTGAATGCCAGGTGCTCGCCTATGACATCCAACCAGACCAGCCCTTTGCGAAGGAATGGCAGGTCGATCTGGTGGGCCTGGAGACTCTGCTGCAAAGCTCGGATTTTGTGTCGCTGCACTTGTCGTCCAACGCGGCTACGCGCGGGTTGGTGGACGACGCGTTCCTGGCCCGGATGAAGAAAGGTGCTTTCCTGGTCAATACTTCTCGCGGCGATTGCATCGATGAAGCTGCCCTAATCCGCTCGATCGAGCAAGGCCACCTGCGCGGAGCGGCACTGGACGTCTTCAGCCACGAGCCGCCCAATGCCGGCAGCCCCTTGTTGAAGATGGAACAAATTATCGTCACCCCGCATACGGGCGCACATACCGATGACGCCATGAATGCCATGGGGTGGATGTCAACCGAAGACTGCCTGGCCGTTTTGCAAGGCCTCGAGCCCCGTTATCGTGTGGTCTGAAATTTCAGGATCAATACTATGAAAACCAAAGAAGAAACTATCCAAAAAATCAAGTCCCTTGGACTGCTGGCAGTTATCCGCGGCCCATCCGTAAAAGTTACCCTGTCCATGGTGGATGCCCTCGTAGCGGGGGGCGTTACCGGGATCGAGGTTACTTATTCGACGCCCCAGGCGGAAGACGTGGTTAAGTCCCTGGCTGACCGCTACGGCGATGAGATTGTCCTGGGTATGGGGACACTAACCCGCCCCGAACAGGCCGAGGCTTCTCGCCAGGCTGGCGCTTCTTTCCTCGTCAGCCCGATCTGCCAGGTAGAGCTCGTAAAAGCGATGGTAGACACCGGACTGGCGGTCATGACCGGCGCGTTGACGCCCAGTGAAGTTTTCCAGGCCTACGAGCTTGGATCGGATATTGTAAAAATCTTCCCCGGTTCGCTCACCGGTCCGAGTTACATCAAAGCCCTACGCGGGCCGTTCCCCAATATCCCCATGATGCCTACCGGGGGAGTCAGCCTGGAAAATATTGGCGATTGGTTTGCCGCCGGCGCGGTCGCGGTCGGCGCCGGGAGCGAACTTTGCCCGAAAAAGCTGGTAGAAGCGGGAGAATTCAATAAAATTTCTGAAAATGCCCGCCGCTTTGTTGAAGCGATCGACAAAGCCCGCAAACCAAAATGAGGCTTTCTGGAAGCCTTTGCGTAGCACTCCCGGATTTGGAAGTGTCCCACATCCGGGAACTTTCACAAAATCAACCATTTGGAGAGAACTCAATGACGGAAATTGCATTTCAAAAAGCACTGCAAAAGCCAAAGTTGGCGCCAACTTTCTATTTTATTGGCGTGACTACCGGCAAATCCTCGATCATGAAGGTCTTCCCGCTGTGGATGAAAGAGCTGGGGCGGCCCGATATCGTGATCGAAGGGATAAATTGCAAAATCCACGATGACCCACAGGTTTACTGTCGGATCGTCGCATTTATCAAGGCAGACCCGAATTCGCTGGGCGGCCTGGTGACAACCCACAAGATAGACCTGTATGCTGCTTCTCATAACCTGTTCGATTATTTCGACCGCTATACCCAGATCACGGGCGAAATTTCCTGCATCTCGAAGAACGAAGGCAGGCTGGAAGGGCATGCCAAAGACCCGATCACGGCCGGGTTGAGCATGGATGCAATCGTGAGCAAGGGTTATTTTGGCAGGACCGGCGCCGAGGTGCTGATCATGGGCGCGGGAGGTTCGTCGGTAGCCACCATGCTGCACCTGATGGACAAGCCTGACCCGAGCGACCGGCCGCGCCGCGTGGTTATCGTCAACCGTAGCCTGCCCAATCTGGAGCACATGCGCGAGATGGTGGTTGCGCATGGCACGGATATCGAGGTCAGTTATGTCCACAACCAGGACCCGGTCAAAAACGATGAGATCATGTCCAGGCTGCCGGATTACAGCATCGTCATCAATGCCACCGGCATGGGCAAGGATACACCCGGCAGTCCCTTTACCCACGCCGGCCTCTTCCCCAGGCATGGTATCGCTTGGGAATTCAACTACCGCGGCGAGCTGGACTTCATGCACCAGGCCCTGGCCCAGGGTGAAAGCCGCCAGGTGAAGGTCGAAGACGGCTGGGTCTATTTCCTGCATGGCTGGACCCAGGTCATCGCCCAGGTGCTGCACATCGACCTGACGCCCGAGCTTTTCGAGCGCCTGGATGTGCTGGCCTCGACGGTGCGCAGGTAAATAAAAGGAAAATAAAAAAGATGAAGGCTAAACTGGTTCCGATCTATTTTGAAACCGCCGAAGACCCTGATTTTACCCGGCAGGTGGAAGCGTTAATAAACCTCTTGAAGGATGAGGCTGAAATCCTCAAGCCGGTTGCCCTGGGGGAGCGGGTACCGCAGGCCGATGCGGTGGTGTTCCCGCAGATGCTGGGCGACGCTTACCGGGTGGCAGAGAAGATCAGAGCGATCTCCATTCCCAGGCTGGTGATCACCTCGGAATTTGGCACCGTATCGATGTGGGACTGGGAGATCAACGACTATTTACACTCCAAAGGTATCGAAGTCATCGCTCCCTACAATATCGAACAGACCCGAATTATCTGCAAGGCGCTGGCTCTTAAAAGGGAGCTGGCTGAGACCCACTTTATCGTGTATCAAGACAACCCCGGTGAAGGGTTTCAAGCCAGCATCTTCAAGCGCTTTTACTGGTGGGAAGATGAATGCACTCAGCGGATGAAGGAAAAATTCGGGGTTCAGATCCTGAAGAAAAGTTTCAAGACTCTGGGCGAAACAGCCAGGCAGATTCCTGACCGTGAGGCCGAAGCGGTCTGGGAAGCATGGCAATCCAGGCTACCTGTTGGCGAACTATCTAAAAGGGCGTTCTATAGCGCCATCAAGCAGTACCTGGCTGTAAAACAGGACCTCGTCCGGGATCCCAGCATCAAGGCAGCGGGGATCAACTGCTTGAACGAATCGCAATTTTCAGACACGACCCCCTGCCTGGCCTGGAACATGCTCTTCGAAGAGAGCGGGCTTGTCTGGGGCTGTGAGGCGGATACCGTCTCAATGCTGACCAAAGTCCTCATTCATCACACGTTGGGAGTGCCGGTTATGATGTCCAATATGTACCCCTTCCCCATGGGCATGGCAGCCACCAAACACGAGCGGATTCCACATTTCCCGGACGTTGGCGAAGGATCCGAGAACTATATCCTGATCGCCCATTGTGGATATTTGGGCGTTTTACCGCAATCTTTCTCTACCGAATGGACGCTGCGCAAGAAAGTGCTTGCCATCGTGGATGAGAATGCGACCGCCATCGACGCGCGACTGCCTGTGGGCGAGGTTACGCTGATAAAAATCGACTCTTCTTTCAACAAAATTGTGGTTGTCGAAGGCGAGATCAAGGGGTACGCCCAGTTCCCTGGGTCCGACTGCCTGAATGGGGCTTTGATTAAAGTGCCGGACGGCCACAGGTTGATGACTCAATTGCCGTCCCATCATTTCATCATTTCCACGGGGCGCAACCTCCCGAACATCGAAAACCTGGCAAAGATCTTTGGGATGGGCGTAGAGGTGATCTGACCTGGCGGTCAAAGAGCGTGACCTGAGTGGACAGCAACTCCTTTCGGTTCTGTGCCTTAAGGGGGGCGGGTTACAAACCCGCCGTGAGCAAGGAGACTGTAGACCTACCGTGAGCCAGGCAGCCTTCTCAATGGCGGAATATGTTTGGACCTGTTTCAGTAGGTTTGGGGCAGGGTTCAGCCTTGGGTCTGTCCAAAAAGTGTTGAAAAAAGAAAACCAGCCCCCTTGCTGTCTATTCAGTATGAAGGTGTTCGAATACTGGCTGGATAGCAAGGGTTTCGCTTTGAGCGAGGTACATGCGGCGTGCCTGATATTGATTCACCAAACGCAGCATGGTTTTCGACGGATCCTGGTGCAATCGGCGGAAGAACTGGCAGCGCAACTGGTACGAGTTGGGCTGGAGCGACGAGGCAAGCTTCCACACGCTGGGGCGCGGCGAGACGCGCTACTGTCCACCGAAGTGACGAAAGGGTTTACCGGCGTATATTTCGGTGTATGCCACGGGCAACGCCCAACGGACGCTGCCCTCCATGAACCAATTCCGCTCTCTTCTCTCGAAACCGATCTCTCTCGACACCAGTGATTATTCCGGGCGCCTGCCTCTTCGCTTTCCTCCTACCTGCCATTCCAGTTCTTTGCCACCGATTCGGTCCTTGCGCTTACCACCCAATTCAGTTTTTTCCGCCTTTCCTACTTGCCAGACGCCTCTCTCCGCGTGTACAATCATGTATATGATCGGTGCAGTCGGTAATCCAGTGCACTTGAGTGACATTCAAACCCCAAAGCGCCCGCCCCTGGTACCCTTGCGTGCGGCTTAGTTCAACTCGGTTTGATGCGGCGGCGCTTTCTTCCGCTGTTTCAACTTTCGCCCCTCCTGCCGCATCAACCCTTAATCCGTTGCACAACTTGTACCGCTAATGCACTTGGACAATACACTTCAGAGCAATCCCTCTGCTTCATGAAAGGAGTGACCAGTGAAGGACAATAGGCGAGAAGCATTATTGGCTTCGTATCGTGACTTGCGAGTCTGTGATGTACGGGATGCTATGGATGCCTTGGGCTATTTCCACTACGGCTCGCTTGATTCACGTATCAGACCATTGTGGCGGACGAGAGCGTATGGCATAGCCCGCACCATCCGATACCTTCCGTTTATTGGACCGGTGCCGCGTCTGTCTCCCCAAGAGTATCGGTACGAATGGACACCCGGATACTATGAGAGCATCTGCCCATATCCTTGGCGTGAGGATATTGAAGAAGGGGACTTTGTGGTTATCGATCAGTCAGGGGTAAATGTTGGCTTGATGGGATCAGAAAACTCGCTGGCTCTGTTCAATCAGGGCGTGCGGGGCTTCGTAACAAATGGGGGCGTCCGGGACACAGGCGAGATTATCCTCGAGAAAGTGCCCTTCTGGCAGATGCATATCGCACAGACAATGGTCCAGGTACGCTTGCAGTTTGATGCGAAGAATATTCCAATTGCGGTGGGCGGTGTCCAGATTCGACCTGCCGATATGGTGATCGCAGACGGCGACGGCATCATTGTAGTTCCGCAGGAGACTACGGAAGAAGTCGCCCACTGGGCGCATGAAGAACACGAACGCGATAAGAAAGCCCGGCGAGAACATTATCACAAGGCTGGGCTGGAGTTTGATGAGAGTGTGTAACACACTCTGAAGTGCGGCTACCGATGCCCCCGCCAGCAGATTTCGACAAGCTCAATCCAAGTCTCGTGGTGGGGTTCGTTCTTTTCAAGAGGGGAAAGCGTTCTTCGCTACTCGGGCGGACGGAGTTCCGGCCTGATTGCCAGGACTTCTTCAGCAGGCGCAAGCCGCCGCGGATACCCGCCCCGCACGATACGGGTCAGATTCTGCCCAATGCCCAACCGCAGCAATCCATACTTGGCGAATTGTTGTCGGGTCATCCCCTGGCGCGCCTGCTCGCCCATGCTCCACGACCAGACCAGCATCTTGTAGGCCAGATCCTCTTCACTGGCGTGGCGATAGGGCTCACGGCCACTCAGTACGTACCAGATCGTCACCAGCAGCTTGCGGGCGATCATCACAATCGCCTGGTTGGGATGTTTGCGACGCTTCAAAACTTCGAATTGCTTTTTCCAGTAGGGGTTGTTCCGAACCGCCCGCCAGGCCGCCTCAACCATCGCCCAGCGCAGCTCCTTGCGTCCGCACTTGGTGATCTTCTTGTCACGATGCTCTTTCCCGCTATCATGCACTCCTGCCCCCAGGCCAGAATAGCCCACCAGCTTCTTGGGACTCTCAAAACGGGAGATATCCCCGATGGCGGCCAGCGCCGTCATGGTGATCACGATCCCCACCCCGGGCAATTGCATTAGATAAGCCGATTGCGAGTTCCACGGCTCAGTGTTGCTCAATCGCCCAAGTTCCTGCTCAACCTCCTCTTTGTGCTTCTCGATCTGGTAGAGCATGGCCAGCTCCTGGCTCACCTGCAGGGCTTCGATCGGGCTGAACTCCTGTTGCTCCCACCAAGCACGGTTCTTCTCCGTATCCAGCCCACCTTCCGGCGGTCGAATGTTATGCCGGTGCAGCAGGCTGTGCAAGCGGTTCTGGACCATCGTGCTCATCTTGACCAGCCGCCAGCGGTACGAGATCAAGCCGCGCAGTTCCCGCACATATACCGGCGGTACCCACACTTCCGGGACGATGTCGGCGATCAGCAGCCGCAGCAGCCGCTCCACATCCTGCTTGTCCGTCTTCACCCGCGCTTCGGCGATCTGCCGCACCGCCGCCGCATGGGCAACCACTGTACGGCTGACCAACGGTGAAACCACATCATAAATGTCCCAAACGTTGGTGGTGGCCTCCAGTACCACCGCATCCCCCTCTCGCAGATTGCCCTCCGCCCAGGTGCCAAAACGCTCCATCTCCACCCGCCGCGGCTGTATCACCCACTCCTGCTCTCTGTTCATCCCCCCAACCATGATGTACTCCTTGTGGATGTCCAGGGCCACATAGCGCAGGATGGGTCTTGCATTTGAAGATATTTTCATGCTACACTCCTTGTGTGAGATTGACTGGGGCATGGATTTTTGGGTCAGAAGTTACACCTACCGATACGGGTTCTCCCCACTCTCCGTGGGGGTCCCAGATTAGATATCCGCCGGGCAGCCAAATCTTGCCCTGAGCTTGTCGAAGGGAACACCACGGGCTTGTGCCTCTCACACGCTCAGCACATCCCATAGGCGCGGACGGCTGACCCAAACGCTCCTCCCGAAGGACATCGGGATGATGTGCCCCGAGCGCGTCCCCGGCGGTCGATCACCCCGAGGATAGCACTCGCCACGCCCCAGTCAAGTACATTCTAATAACACCGGCTAGCGGACCCCGCAAAAACAACGGGGCAGGCAGCGGCTGCGCTCGGATCTTACTCAATGGCATGCCTGTTTCAACAAGCCGATCCTGCTCTCCGAGTTTGGTGCCGATACCATTGCGGGG
This sequence comes from Anaerolineales bacterium, assembly GCA_017882065.1. Lineage (GTDB taxonomy): Bacteria > Chloroflexota > Anaerolineae > Anaerolineales > Villigracilaceae > UBA877. The sequence goes on from JADGQD010000006.1 coordinate 9,946, forward strand.
ATGCACGGCGATCCACCGGTCATGTTCACCGAAGAGTATCAGGTAGAATTCCTGAAAACCTACTTTGCAGAATTGGACCGCCTGGAATTCATCGTCGGCGAGCACGTCTGGAACTTTGCCGATTTTGCCACGCGGCAGGGCATCACCCGGGTCGGCGGGAATAAAAAGGGCGTGTTTACCCGCCAGCGACAGCCCAAGGCAGCCGCGTTCGTTTTGAATGAACGCTGGCGGAGTCTCAATAACTAACAACGAAGAAGAATCCGGGGGGCAGGAACTCTATAGTCTACTGGCGATCTTTCCGAACCAGTGTATGAGCACTGCACGCCGTGCTGTCCGCCCAATTATCCGTATAGTTAATTATAGGGTTTTCGATGAACATTGACGACTGCCACAAACTCAGCTGCGCGCTGGGAAATCTCGGCGAACCGGCCCTCTTTGGCCAGTAAGGGAGGGCAAAGTTCGCTCCCCGCTCCAAGCGCCACCGCCCCGCAGGAAAACCATTCCCCAATGTTCCCCAGGTTGACTCCACCGGTCGGCATTAATGGGATCTCTGGAAATGGGCCGTGCAGCGCTTTCAGGTACGCCGGGCCGGTCAGGGAACCGGGAAAGATCTTGACAATGTCCGATCCAAGCCGGTAAGCCTGCAACACTTCCGTCGGAGTTAAAGCTCCAGCCATTGTGACCAGTCCGCTCGCTACCATACATTCAACCAACTTCGGATCACAGACCGGGCTGACCAGAAACATCGCTCCTGCTCCCCGCGCGCTTTCCACCTGGCGGCACTCGGTCAGCGTTCCCATGCCCAGTAGGATTTTTTCACCGTATTTTTCGGCCAACCGCGCGACCACTTTTTCAGCGTTCGGTGTGCTGTAAGTCACTTCGATACCGTATACTCCCCCGGAGATCAACGCATCCACCATCTGGACAGTAAGATCCTCTGACGGCCCGCGGATGACGGCCAGGACCCCCAGTTGTTTGATTCTCTCGATCACCTCTTGCTTATTCATCCGGTCTCTCACAAAAATCCCTGAGGGTCGAATCAGCGCTGTACACGCCCGGATGCATCGCCAGCCATCAGGGTTTCGACTTCAGCCATGCTGACAGCATTGAAGTCGCCAATGATGCTGTGCTTAAGGCAGGCGGCAGCAGCGGCAAAATTCAGCGCTTTTTGCGGGTCAGCCGGATATTTGCGCAAGCCATAAATGAGCCCACCCATGAACGAGTCGCCCCCACCCACGCGATCGATGATGGGAATGATATCGTAAGTCGGGGCTGTGAAAAATTCACCTATATGCCACAGCACTCCAGACCAAGTGTTATGGCTGGCCGAAAGTGAGCCGCGCAGGGTGATGGAGATGGTCTTGAGTGAAGGGAAGCGCTCGGCGAGTTTTTCACAGACATAGCGGTAATGACCGGATTCTACCTTGCCGGAAGTCACATCCGATTCAGGGGCTTGGATGCCAAAGACCTTTTCGGCATCTTCCTCGTTACCTAGGGCCACATCGCACATGCCCACCAGGTTGCTCATCACCTCCCCGGCGGGTTTGCCCCACTTCCACAGTTTGGCACGGTAGTTCAAGTCACAAGAGACGGTGACACCCATCTCGCGGGCAGCGAGGATGGCTTCGCGACAAACTTCGGCTGCCCCTTGCGAAACTGCCGGGGTGATGCCCGTCCAGTGGAACCAGTCGGCCCCGGCAAAGACGGCTTTCCAGTCGATACTGCCAGGCTGGATGGTGGCGAAACTGGAACCGGCACGGTCGTAGATGATTTTGCTGGCGCGTTGGGCAGCTCCGGTTTCCAGAAAATAAATGCCGATCCGCTCGCCACCGCGGGCGATGTTACCCGTTCCAACGCCATATCCACGCAAGCTGGCCAGACAGGCATCACCCAGATCATTTTTGGGCAGGCGGGTGACAAATTCGACATTTTCGCCATAGTTGGCGAGCGAGACAGCCACATTGGCTTCACCGCCGCCGTAGGTGGCTTCGAGCGTCCGAGCTTGCGTAAAGCGCTGGAATCCTGGCGGGACAAGGCGTAACATGATCTCACCAAAGGTAACGATTTTCATCCAAATCCTCTGACATTTTTTTCACGCAAAATGAAAACTCACTCTTCAAATTCTACGCCGGGCTTCAGCAGCAGTTGATTGCCGCTGGATTCGGGCGCGGGTAAATCGGCGGCGGTCACGACAGCTTTCACGCCCCACAGCGCTTCGGCCGGGTTTGCTGGAACTCAGCGGTCTCTCACCCGTGACCGAGCTTGACCCAGACATTCTTCAGGCGGGTGTAGGCCAAAATCGCCTCTGGCCCGCCCTCGCGGCCGAGACCGCTCAGCTTGACACCTCCGAACGGGACTTCGAACCCGAAGGCAGCGGAACCGTTTATCGTAACGTGCCCAACGTCCAGCTTGGAAGCCACCAAATGGGCGGTAGTCAAGTCACTGGTCCAGATCTCGGAGGAAAGCCCGAAAGAGTTGTCGTTGGCCAGGGCAACCGCCTCATCGATGCTGTCAACCGGAATGACCGTAATGACTGGGCCAAAGATCTCTTCCCTGACGATCCGCATCCCGTTGTGGCAGTCGGCAAAAACTGTCGGCGCCACGAAATAGCCCTTCTCGCCCACACCTTCCGGCCGGCCGCCTCCGGCGATCAGCCGGGCGCCCTCCTCGATACCGAGGCGAATATAATTCATGACATTGTCGTAATGTTTTTTAGACACCAGGGGGCCAAGGTCGACCCCGGGCTGGGTGGCCGGACCGGGTTTCAGGTTACGGACACGCGGGGCCAATCGTTCGAGGAAGGGTTCATAAAGATCACGCCGGACGTACCAGCGCGCCCGCTGCCCGCAGGATTGTCCGGCATTCCAGGCCATCGCGCCCACCGCGCCGCCCACCGGGCCATCCAGTTCCGATTCGTCCTTGACGAAGACCAGCGACGGGGCTTTTCCACCGAGTTCCATGGAGACCACCGGCGTAATATTGAGAGCCGCGGATTGGAGAACCGTTCGCCCCGTCGCGACCGAACCAGTGAAGATGATCCCGCGCACCCGCGGGTCTTCGGTCAGAACTTTGCCCAGCACCGTACCGGGCCCGGGGATCACGTTAAGCACCCCAGCCGGGATGCCTTCTTCTTGAAAAAGACGCGCCAAGGCAAGCGTGACGACGGAGATTTCCCGCGACGGCTTGACAACGCAGGTGTTGCCCGCGGCCAAAGCCGGCCCGACGCTCCGGCAAAATATGTCCAGGGGATAGTTCCAGGGTGCAATGTGCACCGTAACCCCCAGCGGTTCACGCAGAACATAGTCCAGTTGTCCCTGTCCGAGATCAATCGTCATCCCCGTCAGTTTATTTGCCCACCCACCGAAGTACTCCAGATAGCGGGCCGCATCCTCCACCTCGGACGAGGCTTGATGCGGCGGTTTTCCGTGCTCTTTGCTAAAGAGCGCGGAAAGCTCCGCTGTATTTCGGCGGATAGCCGCGGCTACGGACAAAAGAAAACGGCCTCTCCGGGTCGGGCTCCAGGTGCCCCATTGGCCGGACAATGCCTTTTGGCTCGATTCCACTGCCAAATTGGCGTCATCCACTGTGCCCCAACTCACCTCGGCGAAGGCTTCTTCCGTGGCGGGGTTAATCACCGGAACCCTTTTGCCGTCTGACCCTTCACGCCAGACTCCGTCTATAAAAAGTTGATAAGAAGTATTCATTAATTTTCTCCATTGGAAAAACTGAACTGATAGGAACTGACAATTGGGTAAATTAGCGTGTCAGCCAGCCGCCGTCTACCGGCACAATGGCGCCGTTCATGTAGTCGGAGGCGGCGGAGGCGAGGAAGACGACCGCGCCCATCAGGTCGGCGGGTTCTCCCCAGCGCCCGGCGGGGATACGGTCGAGGATGGCCGGGGCGCGCTCGGCATCGGCGCGCAGCGGGGCGGTATTATCGGTGGCCATGTAGCCGGGAGCGATGGCGTTGATGTTGAGACCTCTGGCGGCCAGTTCATTCGCCATCAGGCGAGTGATGCCCGCCACGCCACTTTTCGAGGCGGTGTACGACGGCACGCGAATACCACCCTGGAAGGAGAGCATCGAGGCGATGTTGATAATCTTGCCTTTGCCGTGTTCCACCATCACTCGCCCGGCGGCCTGTGAGAGCAGGAAGACCGCCTTCAGGTTAATCTGCATCACGTCGTCCCAGTCTTTCTCGCTGAATTCGAGCACCGGGGCGCGGCGGATGATGCCGGCGTTGTTGACAAGGATGTCCAGGCTGCCCAATCCGGCCACTACCTGTTCGACCACTTTGGTCACGTCATCGGCGTGCGCTTCGAGCAGGTTGGCGTTGAGCGGTAGGAAGCGCCGCCCCAAGGCTTGCACCTGGGCAGCGGTCTCGTCCAGGGGGATCACATCCAGCCCGGCCACATCGGCTCCGGCTTCGGCCAGGGCCACGGCCATCGCCTGGCCCAATCCACGCCCCGCGCCAGTGACGAGGGCGACTTTGTTGTCGAGTTTGAAGAGTTCGAGGATCAAGGGGGGTCCTTTTCGTGAAATGGTTCAGCGATAAGCGACAAGGCCTTTATTCCTGATTGCTTATCGCTGGTTTTTCTAGTGTCCCAATTCCTTCAACATGGGGATCGTCTTGGTAACCCAGCCCAGTGCCGGATCATCTACCGTGGCCTGGACGCGCTGGTTGCCCGCCAGGAACCACAGGTAGTAAGTGGTGTAACCGGGGGCGCTGACGACGGTGTGGTAGCCGCGCGGCATCATGTGGATGCTGTTGTCGCGTACGGTGAAGTTTTCATCTTCACCCTCTTCATTGTAATAGTGGCAGATGCCAAAGCCGTCACCGGGGCTGACCTTGAAGTAGTACATTTCTTCATGGTAGGCCTGGCGGGGCAGGTCATCTACCTGATGTTTATGGGGCGGGTAGGTGCTCCAGTTACCGCTGGGGGTGAGGGTCTCTCCTACAAGTAGTCGGCGGGCAGGTAGCTCGGGTTGAGCAACGGTGGTGAGAATCTGCTTGAAATAGCGTTTGAAGTTGGCTGCGCCCCAGATTCCTTCGGCCACCTGCGAGGGGGCGATGCCATAAGGCTGGATGCCGGTCTCGTCGCTGGGGGCACTCGGCAGAGCGATCTCCACCGCGCCCTCAGCCTGGATGCTGTACTCTGCCCCAGCGGGGATGTAGACGGAATGCGGCTTGCCGCTGAAGACATTGGGCCGCCCGCCGACTTTCTCGAAAGTGGTACCGTTGATGACGAAGGTGGCCTTGCCGCCCAAAATCACCGCCAAAATTTCGCGGTCACCGCTGCTGGCGTTGTGCTTTTCACCAGCAGCCAGCTTGAGCAGATTGAAATCGAGCAGTTTACAGGGGTTGAAGGGCAGGCTGTTGAGGCCCGGGTTGGATGTGAGGGGGGAATGATATTTCATGGGGTACTCCTAATTGGTTGATTAGGTGATTAGGGAATAGGGTAATTGGGTTTCAAGATGAGGGCGATCAAGTAATCGGGAGAGTGGGTTTGGCAAGACGGATGAGGGCTTCGACAAAGTAATAATCGCCATAGATCAGGCCGTGATCCATCAGGTTGTGAGGTTTGGAACGCGTGCCATGTAGCAACAGGCTGGCTTCGCCGGTGTCGCGGCTGGTGTAGTTCTGCCAGAGCGATTCGAGGATGCTGACGGCCCGGTTTTGCCAGATACCCGCCAGCTTGGGATCGTTTTCGATGGATGCCAGAGAGAGCAGGCCCGATGCCAGGATGGACGCCGCCGAACTGTCGCGTACGTCATTGGGAATGAGTAGGCTGTCGAAATCCCAGAATGGGATGAGATCGGCTGGCAAGCGCGGCCAGAGATATTCTATCAGGTGGCGGCTGGCATTCAAGAAGGCGGGATCGCCGGTGGCGCGGTAGCAATCGGCAAAGCCATACACGCCCCAGGCTTGGCCGCGACTCCAGCAGGAAGTTGCACTCAAGCCCTGGTGGGTGTCTTGCTTGAGGAACGCGCCCGTCTCGGGGTCGAAGTCGCAGACGTGGGATGTGCTGCCATCCGGTCGGACGTGGTGGACCAGGGTGGTGCGGGCGTGGGCGGCGGCGATCTCGGCGTAGCGCGGGTCGCCGGTTTCTTTGCTGGCCCAGAAGAGCAGGTCGAGGTTCATCATGGTATCCATGATCGTGCGGCCGCGCAGTTCGGGCGAAGCATCGAGCGCACCCCAGGCCTGGATGAACTGACCACGAGGATTAAAGCGGTGACTGAGTATCGCGGCGGCTTGCAGGGCGGGGGGCTTGAGACTCTCGTCGCCGGTCAGTTGGTGGCCGAGAACGAATCCCAACCCGAAGAGAAAACCCAGGTCGTGATCGGCTTGGTCGTGCAGGTGGGGCAGCAGGCGGTTGGCCCAATCGCGGGCAGCGGCTACGAGTGATGGATCGTCGGTGGCAGCGTAAGCCAGCCAGAGCAGTCCAACCCAATGCCCACCCACCCACCAGCCATGCTGATCGGGATCAATCTGTACCCATTGGCTACCTTCGGTTCGTTCGGGAAAGCTGGCGAGGGTGGCCAGATTGTGACGCGTTTTGGCGATGCAGAATTCGAGGGCGGCGTCGAGCCAGGGGGTAGAGACCATGAGGTTGGTCATTTTGGAAATTCATTTTGATATGTCCTGAGCGGAGCCGCACTCATTTGTGCAGTACCACTCAGGGTGTCTCACTGAAGTCACTTTCCCATCCTGCGCAGTTTGCGCTGAAGCCGCGACCAAGTGCGCACCGCTTGGCGGCCTTCGGCTTTCGTCGGTGGGCGCGGACCGTAGAGGGAGCGGGAATACAGGCCGGTCAGCCAATCGAGATCGGGCAGCAGGGCGGGCAGGGGCGAGCGCCGTTTGTTCTTCGCCAACACTTCCAGCCGGGAGGCTAGTGCGTTGGCAAATTCGTGTGGTGTACGGGCGGGACCGGTTTTCATGCCCAGTGCATGTCCCCGGCGATAGAGACGATGGTAGATGACCGTCACGGCCTGGCTGGCAGGACGCAGATACAGCAGCCAGCTTTCCAGTGGCAGGAGCAAGAAGCAGAAGCACCAGCAGTGTGACCAAGATTGATTCTATCACCAAAAGAGGACGTTGTAACCGGGCCCAGTCGAATGGAATGCTCTCAGATTTGCTCTCTGCGACCGGAATTGGGACGGTGACCACTGCATTTTGCTCCACCGTTTCCTCTGGGCGGACCGGGCGTGGCTGGCCCGCCGTCGGCTCGAATTCCACCCAGCCGATGCCGGGGAAGTAGATCTCAACCCAGGCGTGGGCGTTGGCCTGCCGGATGACGAACCGGCTTTCACTGTAATTGTATTCGCCGCTGGTGTATCCGATTACCAGCCGGGCGGGAATCCCGGCGGCGCGCGCCATCACGACCATGCTCGTTGCGTAGTAATTGCAATAACCCTTTTGCAGATCGAACAGGAAGTAATCGGCGGCGTCACGCTCCGGTGGAGGGGCTGGTACGTCCAGTGTGTAGGGGAACTGGCGCAGGTAATCCTGGATGGCAACGGCTTTATCGTAAGGGGTCGCTTGTGCGGCAGTCAGGCGGAGTGCTAGGTCACGCACCCGCTGCGGCAATTCCGCCGGCAGTGACAGGTAGCGGCTGCGGATCGAAGCAGGATAGTCCGTCTCGGCGGCGTGCAGTTTCTGCTCGCTGGCGTACGGCAGGCGCGATTCGGTTGTATAGGCATCGGCCTGCGTCTGGGCACCGATCAGGTCGCCGGGGCTGCGCCAGATTGCGGTGACAGGTTGGTCGGCTTGGAGCAGGTCCCCCATCACAAACAGTGTTTCATCCAGTTGTTGTACCCGTGTCACGTGCTGGGTAACGAATTTGTAGCTGCTTGTAGAATCCGGTTGTTCGGGCTGGAGTGAGGTCCCAGCAGCGAACTCTTCGAGACTGCCGGTTTGATTCGTCCAGCCGTGACCGTTGTACTGTTCGTAGGTCTGGGCACGCCAGTAGTAATGGGGGGGCGGTTTGGTGAGTGTAGTGTAATCTTCCCCGGTGGGCGGCGGAGGAACGTAGCCGTCCACGCTGACCAGGAAAACGATGTCTTGCGACAGGTGCGGCCCCGCCCCGATTGTGTGAATGTTCCCCACGCCGATGCTGCCGCCGCTACTTCCTGCGTCTCCGGCCTGGGGCGTCTGATGCAAGCCAAGCGATTCGGCCAGGGGTTTGTCCGGCTCGATCCGGTAAAGCTGTTGGATGGCATCGCTCAACTTCTTGATCGAAAAGGCTGGCAGGAGGATACCCGCCAGGACCAGGCCGGCCACCAGCAGGCCGACGGCTGCCCCCAACTGCGGTTCGATCTCGGCCTGGTCGAGGCGGCGTTCCTGCCAGTGCTGCCGGGCAGCCAGGTGGCTGTGAATCGCCTGGAGCAGCAGCCAGCCGCCCCCGCTAGCCCCAGCCAGGAGATGCCTTTGGCGGAATTGGTATAGAAAATATCGTAAGCCAACAGGCCCAGGGGAATGACCATCCCCACGGCGATGGCATCCCGCCGCCGCACCCACCAGGCGGCCCAGGTTGCTGCCAGCCAGAGCGCTAGCCCCCACAGCAGTCCGTTCACGAGTGTGTCTATTGTCGGTTTCCCGGCGCCCACTCCGCCGAACCACGCTGTCAAACGGCCGGTGAGCGCTGCCAGGGATTGTAGCAGACTTTTCCAGGCCTCCTGGACGGGAGCTTGGTCTGGCGGTAAGCGGTGGAGGAGTTGGTCCAGGAACGGGAAGAACGTGGAGAACAGGCTGGACAAGTACGCGCCGACCTGACCGATGGTCAGCGAAAGCCAGGTCAGGCCGATGCCGGTTGCAGCCAACCCAGACCCCCAGCCGGGCAAACGGGTGCGGGCCAACAGCCACCCGGTCAGTACCCCCAGGCAGGCGGTCGAATAAAGCCAGTCCACTGCCAGGTCCGTCACGATGGCTGATAAGCCAGCCCCGATGCAAACCAGTGCCAGGCAGAGCGGGATGACCCGGAAGAGGGCCTGCCCCCCCAACCGGAGGTAAAGCCAGCGGGCAAAACGCTGGAGGGCCATCTGGTTCATCCTCCCAATGGCCTCCAGCCGGTATCCGATGGCCGCCGCACGGCCACGGCCTTTCCATAGCCGACGGTTCGCCATTCCCATTTGCCCTGTGAGCCGGGACGCGCCTCGGGCCGTTCGAGCAGTTCGCGTTGGATCAGATGGTTGGCAATACCGTATTCGTCGAGCAGACCGGCCAGCCCGGTAGGGTTTCCCTCACCACCGAACGAGCGTGGGTCGAGCAACAGCACGGTGGGTGTGATGCCCTTCCTGACCAGCCCCAACAGGACGGGCAGCCATTCCACCTCGACGTTGGGTGTGATGATGACCAGACTGGTCCCGCTCCGGATGGACTTCTGCGCACCTGCCAGCAGCTCTGGCAGTGACTGTTCCCCGGCGTGGACGAGAGCCAGGGCGTGCAGGATTTCCATTAAGCGCCCTGGCGAGCCCTGTGGCGGGAGCCAGGTCAGCCCCTCGCCATAAGTTGCCAGCCCGACGGCGTGACCCTGGCGCAAGCCCCGGTCGGCCAGCGAGGCAGCCAGCAAGACGCCGTGTTCCTCGGTCGAGTTTTCCCCGCTGCCCGCCTGGGCGCTTTGCTGCATGTCGAGGAAAATCCACCAATCCTAGGACGGCATGTGTTCGAATTGCCGTACGTACAGTGATGCTTTTCGCGCCGAAGTGGGCCAGTGGATCGCCTTCAACGGGTCGCCGGGATTGTACTCGTGCACCGTTTCGGCGCTGGTCGTAGTCTCCAGGGCCTGACGGCGTGGGCGGCGGCCATCGCCGGCTCGTCCACCAGCGGAAATTTCGATGGGAGGCAGTGGCAGCACGGGAGGCAGAACTAGCAGGACGGTCGAGGAGGCGTTACGGACTTCCAGGTCGTACAGTCCCAGCGGATCGCCGGAGTGCAGGCTGGTCGGACCGAGTGTGTAAAGCCCACGGCGGGTGCAGACACCTTCCGTTCGCCACTCGGTGATGGCTTTGCCGTCGACGGCTGTGACGCGCCCGACAGTGTAGTCTGGCAGGTTGGAATGGTCTTCCACTTCCAGCCATAACCCAGGCAGCCAGCTATCATTCCCGACGACGAAATGTTCTTCCAGCCGATCGCCCACCTGCACCCAACCGTAGCGGATTTCACGCTCCAGGAACAGGTTGCGGGAAAGGGAGTAAACCCAGAATGTGGCGATCAGCCAGGCTCCCCCCAGAAGAATGAGTAAGGTCATCCAGGCTCGGTTCGGCCAGATGAGTTGCAAGACCAGCAGCAGGGCTACCAGCCTTGGCCACAGGCGGGATTTCAATCGGAATCTTTCGGTGGGGATTTTCATATCCACGAGATACTTGCCTACGCAATAGGAAAAATGTTGTAAAATAGGCCTGATGATCGGTGGCCTTACAGGTGAAGCAACTATACTTGAGTCGGCTATTTGCGTGAATCAAAATTGATTACTTTTCAGAAGTATAATTTGTTGGCAAGGTATTCCGTTCACCCTTGCCACTGCCCGTTGAGCTCAGCCATTGGATGGTGTACATTTCAAGATCTTGCTGGCTATACATCTGGTATTGGAGGACAAATTATGAAAAAACATCGAGTCACAATCGTTTTGTTTCTCCTGTCGTCAGGCTTGTTTCTGCATGCCTGCGGGCCAGGGCAAGTATTCAACCCAACCCCCTCATCATCCCCGCCAACCACTACACCTGCGTCAACCAATATTCCTGTTCCAGAGCTAACCTCTGCTGATGCAGCCAGTACCGTCACCATGAATTGTGGTGATGGGGCCCTGATCGATATCGGTGACTATCAGGCCCAAAACAATACTTGGGGGAAAGGCGAGCTCAGCGGCTGGTCTCAGTGCATAGGAATTGAAACAGGTGCCGACGGGACACTTGTTGGCCGCTGGACTTGGGATTGGCTGAACTCCGGCTCTAACGTCAAGGCATATCCAGAGATCGTCTTTGGTCAGAAACCGGGCAGTGCGACAACCTCAGAGGCTTTGCCGATCAAGATTAGCGACATTGGTGCTGCAACTATCTCTTATGATGTCTCTTCAACGTATACCGGAAGCGGGAATGTGGCCTTTGACCTCTGGCTGACTGATACGCCAAATCCATCCACGTGGGGAGTGCCGCCGATTACCCATGAGATCATGATCTGGCTCGATAGACAAGGTGGGATGCCGCCAGGTGGTGCTTTTAGCGAGCGGGCGAGTCTCGACGGCTCCACCTATGCTGTATATGTTGCTGATAAATGGGGTCAAGGTTGGAGGTACATCGCCTTTGCGAGCTCAGAATCGCGGCTGGGAGTTGGGACTCTGGATCTGGGCAGTTTCTTCTCGTACATGCGAGAAAAAGGTCTTGTGCAGGGCGATGAATATCTTGCGTCGATAGAGTTTGGGAATGAAGTCGCCACTGGCGCTGGTGAAACCGATGTCAACAGCTATACGGTATCTGTCCAAAAAAAGTGAACCTTCGATCAAAGCCGTAGACGAACGGTGTACTCAGTAGCATTTGGGTCGTTGATAGATTGCCCACGAGCATCACCAAGAACTGCCCAATCCCGGCGTGCAGCCGACCGCCTGTCGGCGCAGGTATGAGTGCACCAAAAGCGGGTCGCGCTCTGAACTCGCAGGAGTATCGCCCGAGTCGGTGGCGGCTGACGTCAATTGTCAGGTGTGCGAGTAAGTAACCGATTTCCACAATTTTCCTGTTTATGAGAGTGATATGAAATCCATAATCTCGATTGACGTTCTTACCAAGCTTGGCGGCTTAGCCAAACAGACTTTTCTAAAAGCATTTTTAGCCTTACTGATAATAACCGGGTGCATCGGTATCGTCTTAATTCGGAATATGGACCCCGTATTTTTGCCGAACTTCCTTGGAACCGACCTGGTAGCCTGCTTGTTTCTGGCGTGGGTGTTCCTTCTGTGGAAAACGGAGCCTCCAATCTTGCCACTCAGCATACTTGGAGCGGTACCCCTTATAATTGGGATCGGGGCATTTCTGATGACGGGGAATTGGATGTGGTGGTTGGTAGTGATATTTGGGTATGCGGGGTGGGCGATTTGGTCGAATTATTTTCGCGCTCCGGCTTTGCGCGTGGCGATGCAACAGTGGAAAGCGGGAAATGCCGAGCGAGCCATATTGGTGCTTGATCGTTACATAGAATCGCATGCTTCTTCAAGCGACGCGTATCAGCATAGAGCATGGTTTCGATTAGATCGGGCGCAATACCTTGAAGCGGAGCAAGACATTCAAACTGCGTTGCGATTGAAGCCACGGTCGTATTTCTCGCATTACATATTAGGGCGGATTCTATTGGAACAAGGGCGTATACCAGAAGCAAGGGAATCTCTCGAGGCCGCCGTGCGGTTGGGACCTGGTCGCGGGATAAGCTACTTATCGCTAGGGATAATCTATCATTTAGAGGCTGAACACATTTTGGCAGTTGAGGCCTTGTGCAATGGCGTAGGATGGGGATTGCCTAATACTTCAAATTATTTCCTGGCTTACTATTACATGGGGCGCAATCTGGATGCGCTGGGCCAGTCCGCCTCGGGTGCAAGAGCGTACGAACTGATGGCCAGATATAGGAAAGGGTATGACAAGCTGGTCGCTGTACTGCAGACCGACAGTAGCCCAGAAACCCCCACCAGCAAATTGTATCGTACGGATTTGTCAGATATGCGGCGTCGTCTGAATTTGGAAATCAAGCACACCTGACCACCGCCTGCAGCCGACAGGCGCTGCGCGCCTGGATGACAGGCTAAATTAGGTTCATTGGAGGGGTGCTCGTTTTGGGGTGTATGGAGCGGGTTGATCATCCCCCAAAATGGATTTCTTCGTCTCCAACCCTTGATGATAAAAAATCCCCGCAGGAAAACCTGCGGGGATGTCTATATGGATGGGTTCAATAATCCTAGAAGGAATTATTGACCCTTGGCAGCTTTCCAAGCGGTGTACTGTGTCTGGACCTCTGTGATGAGTGCTTCGAGGCCAGCGGCCTTCAACGCCGCAATGTACTTCGGGAGTTCAGTCGTCGGGTCCACGGAACCGGTCAGCAACGCCCTCTGGCTGCCGTCAACCACAGCCTGTAACGCTGTGACCTGAGCCGCTACTGGGGTGGGGTCGAAGGTGAAGCCCAACGTAGGCATCGGGATGGCGTCCGCGGAGTAATCGATCAGCAATTGGTTCTTTGCAGGATCTTCCTTGTTGGTAACCTTCTGGAGGGTGACATCGCCCATGACCCACGCGCCAGCAATCGCGGTTACCCAAGTGTTGCTTGCAGAGACATTCACGCGGCCATCCGGGTCCACAGTCCAATCTGTATCGGGAACACCGTATAGCATCATGTTAATGAGCGTGGAGTCGCTGTGCATGAGGTTGATGAACTTCATCGCTACAACCGGATTCTCTGAGGTCACGGGGATGGCGAGCATCGAGCCCTGGGTATCGCTGGTGTTGATGATCTTGGGCTCGGTATAGATTTCTCCCAGCTTCAGGTCAGGATTGCCGGAGGCGGTCATCATCTCAACCGCCTTGACGTTGTTGCCCTTGAGGGGCATGACGTCGACGAAGAAATTACCAACGTTCAGAGTATCGTTGGGCAGGAAGGTGGTCAAGGCGGCATCGTGATTGATGTATCCAGCGGTATAAAAACCGCGGATCGTGTTCAGGTAATCGGCCATCCACGGTGTGTCCATGGGGTCGATGATGGTCTCATCCACGTTGCCGCTGGCATCTGGCATGCCGCTCATGTTGACGATGTAGTCAGACGAGGTGGTAAGGCCGTGCTGCCATTGCATAAAGGCAATGGTCCCATCCGTGAGGTAAGGAAACATATCCGGGTGGGCTGCTTTCGCGAGCGCGAGCCAGGGCTCGAGATCCGCTATGGTCGTGATAGCAGCAGCATCTGCCTCGGTGAAACCGATTTCGTCAGCTACGGTTTTGTTATAGACGAAGCCCCACGGAACGGAGAGCTCTTTGTTGGTGGGAACCGCATAGTTCACGCCGTTGACCTGCGCACCGCTGAGGAAGCCGGGACTCATGCTGCTGGTGAGGATGCCTTGACCATACTGCTCGAGCAGGTTGCCGTTCGGACCAGTGGGATCGTTCAACTTGGTCAACAAGCCTTCGCTGACTTCCTTCCCGTAAAATTCCCAGGCTGCGGTGAAGAAGATGTCCGCCTTCGTACCAGCTTCCAGAGCGGTGACTGCAGTTCCAGCCCAGTCGCCCCAGCCGATGATGTGGAAGACAACGTTGGCGTTGATGAGCGGTTCAATATAAGCGTTAATCGCTGCCTCAACAGCGGGGCGGTCCGCGGAATCCCCGTTGCCGACCATGTAGTAGTCGAT
>JADGQD010000218.1 GCA_017882065.1 Anaerolineales bacterium
GAAATGGATTTTTGTGCTAACAAGGACCAACCCGGTCATGATTTTAGGCAACCAAAGGAAACCCGCTGGTACTCTCAAGATGATCATTCCCTTAAAATGGTGATATTTTCTTCCCGCGTTTTTCGCCACATCCAAAGAATTACATACCCGGCGAGTAAGGAATGGCCATCAAAAAGACGCTCAATAACCCCGCCACCCGGCGCGGCTGTTCGAGCATCACCAGATGCCCTGCGCCGTCAATCGTCTGCAGGGCAGCGCCGGGGATTTGTCCCGCCAGACTCTCGGAATAGCGTCGCGGGGTGAGTTGGTCGTCTTTGCCACATAACACCAGAACCGGGGTCCGAATTGCATCAAGGCGGGAGGTCGCATCAAACTGGTCACAGGCACGCAAGTCACCATGGAAAAGTGTTGGGCGAATAGAAGACAAATGCCTGAAAGTCTGGTCATTCAAATATTTTGCAGCCGGCGGAATGTGCATCAGTTCCTGGAGCGACTGGATAGCCAGGATAAATGTGGCGGGGTTGGCGGCATTCTCCATTACTGAAGATACAATCGGCAAGCGCGGCCCGGTGGAGATCAGCCCGATTCCGGCTACACGCTCGGGGTGGTCAATGGCGAGGGTCAGAGCGATTGCGCCTCCCAGCGCATGTCCAACGAACACGGCCCGCGAAAGGCCGGCCGCATTCATAAAACCAACCACACTATCAGCATAATCGGCAACAGATTGGCAGCCCGGCCCTTTCGATTTACCGTGGCCGGGTAAGTCGAGCGTAAAGACACGCGCATCAGCCAGCCGCCGTATTTCCGGCGGCCAAGATAAATAATCACCCCCGGAGCCATGGATGAGCACCAGCGGCGGTTTTTTTGGCCTTCCCCCTTCATGCAAGAAGTAGTGTATGCTGGCAGCAATTGGCATTGGATTGGGAGTTATCGTTTTTCGGAGGAATGATGAAGACGGTCGGCAGCCTCTTCCGTCAATGGAATATAGACCTGGACCCGGGTGCCCTTACCAGGCACAGATTGAACGTCCAGCACGCCGTTGACGAGTTCAGTACGATCCCTCAGGTTGACCATACCCAGGCTGCCGCGCTGGTCATAGGAGCGGTTGACCGCGGCGACATCGAACCCGATCCCGTCATCCTGGATTTCGAGCAAGGCCAGACCTTGTTTCAAGAGATGCAGGTTCACCCAGATGCGCCCGGCCTGGGCATGTTTCCGGGCATTATTGACTGCTTCTTCCACAATATAAAAAATGACGCCCTGCTTGCCCATTTCGATGGATTCGAGGACACTTTCATCCACATTGATGTGCACATTCTGCGTGTAAGTCTCTTTCGTTTTCTCCGCCATGGATTGCAAAGCGGATACCAAACCCTGCGACTCCAGCACCAACGGGCGCAGGGTGAAAAGCATGTGGCGGATCTCTTTGATTGTGCGACGGGCCAAATCCTCGATGCGGCCCAGCTCTTCGCTGACAGCCTTGGGATCTTTAGACAACATGCGCTGGGCAATGTTGACACGCGTGGCAATTGCGGAGACGGACTGGGTGGGACCATCGTGCAGATCACGCGCCAGTTTTTTGCGGGCTTCTTCCTGGAACTCGATCATGCGTTCGCGCTCATCCACTACGTCCTGGTAGAGACGTGCATTTTGTATTGCAACCACAGCCTGGCTGCCGAGAATATCCAAAAGTTCACACCGCCCGGGGGTGAAAAACTTCAGTTCCGGATGACCGAAAAGCAGGATGCCATAAGCATTGAAACCGCTGCGCAAAGGGAAGCAGTAAATCTCACTACAACTCATGAAGGTGACAAAGCGGGTCAATTCCGGGTCGTGCTGCACGTCTTTGAGCAAGACCGGTTTATCGTTTTCGATGGCCTGGGCTATGGCTCCCTCCTGACCGCGCAAAACGACGCGCAAGTCCGCCGGGGTCAGGCGGCGTGCCGAGCCGACTTCAAGAGATCCTTCTTTGGAAAAAAGCAGGACGGCGCAGATCAGTCTATCGTCGGGGGGAGCATCCGGCTCGAAATTTAGTATGCTCAAACTCAAGTCCAGAACAGAATCGAGCACGCGCTGGTAGTTGAGGGTTGACGTCAGGGAGGAAGTCAAGCCGTAGATGGCGCGAAGACGGTCATTCTCCACGCGTTGTTTCTTTTGCTGTGCTTCGGATTGAGACTGGCGAGCGCGGCGAATCGTCTGGATGAGGCGCATGCTCAAATAGCCGAACACTCCGGCGATCAGAAAAGTAAGGAAAACTGATGCACCAAGAATAAGCAGAGCAAACGGAGCCAGCGTCTGGAGAATGGTCATTCCGATTTGAACGACCATCATCAGGGTGGCTGAAACGAATGCGCCCATCACTTCAAAATAAATGGCGGCGGTAAGAAGCGGCAGAACAATTATCCAAAAGGCGGGGCTGGCGAACCCTCCCGCCAAAACAAAATAAAGACCCGCAACCAGCAAGTCAACCCCCAAGCTAATCTCGCGATGGCGCGCCAGACGGCGGTTCAACCCAGCCAGCAGGGTCAGGGCAATATTCCAGCCTGCCAGGCCGATCAAGAGTACATTCGGTAGAACCAGAAGTTGGCCTCCCAGCGATAAAGAGGTAATCAACCCCAGTAAAACCAGCCAGCGCAGGGAAACGACAAACCAGTCAGCGATAAAGGGAGAGTCAGAGGCGCGCATATCTGCTCAAATAATAACCGAAAATCGCCCGATACAACCGGGCGATTTTAGTTTGTAAAGAAACTGACAAGTCATGC